>JAQXLO010000118.1 GCA_029012165.1 Oscillospiraceae bacterium
CATTGCCCGCAAGAAGCTCACGCAGGAGGAGGTCGCCAGGGAAGTGATCGCCCTGCAGGATATGGGGCACAAGCGCCTGGCGATTGAGGCGGGCGAGGACCCTGTAAACAACCCCATTGAGTACATTTTGGAGTGCATCAACACCATCTACAGCATCAAGCACAAGAACGGCGCCATTCGCCGTGTCAATGTCAACATCGCCGCCACGACGGTCGAAAACTACCGCAAGCTCAAAGAGGCGGGCATCGGCACCTACATTCTGTTTCAGGAGACATACCACAAGGAAAGCTACGAAAAACTGCATCCCACAGGTCCGAAGCACGACTACGCCTACCACACCGAGGCGATGGACAGAGCCATGGAGGGCGGTATTGACGACGTCGGTTTGGGCGTGCTGTTCGGCTTGGAGCTGTACCGCTACGAGTTCGCCGCACTGCTTATGCACGCCGAGCATTTGGAAGCGGTGCACGGCGTAGGTCCCCACACCATCAGCGTTCCCCGCATCAAGCACGCCGACGACATCGACCCCACCGCCTTCGACAACAGCATCAGCGACGACATTTTCGCAAAGCTCTGCGCCCTCATTCGCATTTGCGTTCCCTACACGGGCATGATCATCTCCACCCGGGAGAGCAAGGAAGTGCGTGAAAAGGTGATTAAACTCGGCGTTTCGCAAATCAGCGGCGCTTCCCGCACCTCCGTGGGCGGCTACACAGAGGGCGAACGTCCCCACGACACGGAGCAGTTCGACGTCTCCGACCAGAGAACACTGGACGAAGTCGTCTGCTGGCTGATGGAGGCCGGCTACATTCCCTCCTTCTGCACCGCCTGCTATCGTGAGGGCAGAACGGGCGACCGCTTCATGAGCCTTTGCAAGAGCGGTCAAATCCAAAACTGCTGTCACCCCAACGCCCTGATGACGCTCAAGGAATTTTTGGAGGATTACGCTTCGCCCAAAACGAAGGAAATCGGCGAAAAGCTGATTCTGGACGAACTGAAAAACATCCCCAAGGACAAGGTTCGGGAGATTGCCAAGGAACATCTGGATGCCATTGCCCAAGGGCAGCGGGACTTCCGTTTTTAAAAGGAGGCAGACGATGAGCACTTTAAACGAAACACCCCACGCCAACCGTGTACACATCGGTTTTTTCGGCAAGCGCAACAGCGGTAAATCTTCCCTCATCAACGCCCTGACGGGGCAGAGCGTGGCGATCGTCTCGGATATACCCGGCACCACCACCGACCCGGTGTTCAAGGCCATGGAGATCCACGGCATCGGTCCGTGTGTGCTGATCGACACCGCCGGCTTCGACGACGTGGGCGAACTGGGCAAAATGCGGGTGGAAAAGACAGCGCTCGCCGCCGAAAAAACGGACATTGCCGTGATCCTGTTCAGCGGCGAGGACATCCGTGAAGAAGCGAAACAGTACAAAATGTTTTTTGAAAAGAATATTCCGGCTCTGTGCGTCATCAGCAAAACGGACACCCTGTCCGACCCTGCCACCTACGTCGAATCGGTACGCATCGCCACCGGCGCCGAACCGCTTCTTGTCAGTGCCGGCGATCCGAAATCCATCCGTGCGCTGAAGGACAAGCTGATTCAAAGCGCTCCCGAGGAGGAGCGTCCCACCATTGTTGCCCATCTCGTCAAAGAGGGCGACAGCGTACTGCTCGTCATGCCGCAGGACATTCAGGCGCCGAAAGGCAGACTGATCCTGCCGCAGGTGCAGACCCTGCGGGAACTGCTGGACAAAAAGTGCCTCGTCACCTGCGTCACCACAGACAAACTGGAGGACGCCTTGTCCGCACTTACGGCACCGCCCAAACTGATCGTCACCGACTCGCAGGTATTCAAAACCGTGTACGAGAAAAAGCCGCCCGAGAGCCTGCTCACCTCCTTTTCGGTGCTGTTCGCCGGCTACAAGGGCGACCTCGACTACTATGTGCAGGGCGCCGCAGCCATCGACGCCCTGACGGAATCCTCCCGTGTGCTGATTGCGGAATGCTGTACCCATGCCCCCCTCACCGAGGACATCGGTCGGGAAAAGCTTCCCCGTCTGCTGCGTGCCCGTGTCGGACAGGCACTTGCCGTGGACATGGTCAGCGGCAGTGATTTCCCGGAGGATCTCAGCGGCTACGACCTCATCATCCAGTGCGGCGCCTGTATGTTCAACCGTCGCTATGTCATGAGCCGTATCAACCGTGCCAAAGCGCAAGATGTTCCCATGACAAACTACGGCGTCGCCATCGCCTACCTCAACGGCATCCTCGACAAGATCACCCTTGCATAACATCCCACAGACAAAGAAAAGCGCCTGCTTGCACGAAGCGAGCAGGCGTATTTTTTGCAAAGAAATTTATGCAGTCTTGGGGACGGCTTCGATCAGCTTTTTCACAAAGTCCGTAAACGCTTCCACGAACTGCTTGGCACTGTCGCCGAAGGCGGTCTGCAAAGCGGTAAACAGCGTCTTGATCATGCTCAAAATCTGCTGGAACGCCTGACTCATTTTGGTTGCGCTGTCGTTGTCCACGGTGACGACACACTGCGCCGTTGCGGACGGATTCTGCACGGATTTGACGGTGATGGTCACGCTCTTTTTACCGGAGGGCGTTTCCGCCGTATCCTTGGAAGCAGTCAGTTTGCCGTTGGCATCGACCTGCACCAGCGTGGAATCCGAGGAGCTCCATGTGACGCTTTTGTTGGACGCATCCGCAGGAAGCACCGTGGCGGTCAGCTGGGCGGTTCCGCCGTAGACCATGGAGAGTGTGGACTTGTCCAGCTGGACGCCGGTCACAGGCGCATAGGGCTGCTCGTTCGCCGCCATAGCGGTCACGCCGGTAAGGCAAAGCATCCACAGGCAGAGAAACAAACACAGAAACTTTTTCATGCTTTTGACCTCCTTAAAAAATGTAAAATGTTTTATAAAACCTCCGTAGAGGGCAAACGACCGCCGTTGATCTGCGGGAAATAGGATGCGAAGCGGTATTCGGGCTGTCCATCGAACTCGATTTTAACGATGGGGATATTCAAAATCGGATCCGGGTTTTTCTCGGGAACATTTTTCAGGAACACACGGGCGCCCTTAAACTCGAACTCCAGCGGCGTACCGTCCATGAGCGTGATGGCTTTTGGCGCCTTTTGGAAGCCTCCCATAAACATGGTACCCTTGTAGGGCGACCAAATCTTGTTCCACATATACACGGTATTGCCCTTGGTGGTGGAACGGGAGACACCGTTGGCTTGGTTGGAATTGCCTGCCGTCTTGGTCAGCTTGCCGTACACGGCTTCGCCGTTGACCTCCAGCCACTGTCCGACCTTGGTCAGCGGTTCGATGACCTCCTTGGGCACGGAGCCATCGGGCATGGGGCCGATATTCAAAAGCAGATTTCCGCCTCTTTCACAGCAGGTCTGGAGCATGGAGACGATGCGCTGGGGCGTATAGCTGTACGGCGCCGCCTGTTCGGAATCGACGTAGCCCCAGCTGATGCCGTTGAAGGTCATGCACGCCTCCCAGTCCCGTGTATCGGGGGTCAGGTGCTCCTCTGGCGTACCGAAATCCTCGGGCAAACGGCTGCGGTCGTTGATGATGATGTGGGGCTGCAGAGAGCGCAAATACTGGTTGCGCTCGAGGGAATCCCAGCCCTCCCACGACTCCAGCGGTTCGGGAACGTCGTACCACAGGATGTCGATCTTGCCATACTGGGTCAAAAGTTCCTCGTTGAGGTCACGGATGTACTTGGTGAAACGGGCACGGGCTTCGGTATCGAATGCGGCAATGCCGCCATCGGGATGGTGCCAGTCCATGAGCGTGGAATAGAAACCGATTTTAAGATCGAACTCACGGCAAGCGTCCACAAATTCACGCACGATGTCACGATGCGGGCCGTAGTTGACGGAGTTGAACGGGTTCACTTTGGAATCCCACAGGCTGAAGCCCTCGTGGTGACGGGTGGTGAGCACCATGTACTTCATGCCCGCCTTTTTCGCCAAAGCCGCCCATTCCCGGCAGCAGCCTTCCTTCGGGCAGAAGGTGTCGGCAAGATGCTCGTATTCGGGGACCGGAATATTTTCGCACGCCTGAACCCATTCGTTGCGTCCGATCTGGGAATACAGACCGAAGTGGACGAACATACCAAAGCGTGCCTCACGCCACCACTGCATCCGTTCGTCACGGGTAGCGGCGATCTGTTCAAGATATTCAGACTTAGAAACCATTTTTAATCATCCTTTCCTATTGGAAGTATTTTCATTGTAACACCTTGCGGAAAGCTTGTCAACAATGCGCACGCAGAAAACACTCCACCGTCTCCCTGTCGGGAATCGTTTCCGCCGCACCGGGTTTGGTCACCACGATCGCCGAGGCGGCACAAGCGGTGCGCAAAGCTTCTTCGGGCGTTTTCCCGCAGATCAGAGAATGCAGGAAGTAACCCGTAAAGGTGTCGCCTGCACCGGTGGTGTCCACCGCATCCACGCAAAATGCCGGAACCCGCACCATCCCGCCGGCATCGGCATAAACGGCGCCTTCCCCGCCGAGGGTCAGCACCACGGCGCCGCCATTCATGCGTCGCAGCAAAGCCGCTGTCATGGGTTCGGGTGCACATTCGCCGGAAATACACTGTCCCTCGTATTCATTGACAAGAAGAATGTCCACGCATTCGAGGGGTTCATCCAGAATGGCGGGTACAAACGCCGACGGATTCCACGCCACCAGCATCCCCTTTTCATGCGCCTTGCGCAGGAGATAGCCGACCTGTGTCGTCTCATACTGCAAGAGAATCAGGTCGCCCGCTTCGTACTCGTCAAGAATTTTGTCGCAGTATTCCGGCGTGATCTCCCAGTTGGCGCCGGGGTACATCACCATTTGGTTCTGTCCGTTTCCGTCCACCAAAATGACAGCGTGCCCCGTGAAGCCTTCCGTGCGCTGGATCTTGTCCGTATGCACCCCGGTACTGCGCAGAAACTCGACCAGCAGATCGCCGTCCGTGCCAACGCAGCCCGCCATGGAAACGTCGGCGCCCGCCTTGCACAGGGACACCGCCTGATTCAGCCCCTTGCCGCCCACATGGACTTCGTAGCGTTTACAGGTGAGCGTTTCCCCCTGCATGGGCAGGGACGGCATGGTGTAGACCTTGTCAATGTTCAACGACCCGAAAACCAGAATTTTCATAGCACCCTCCACGAATGAGTTTACTGTCATATTATAGCGCAGCAATGCATGGCAGTCAACAAAAAAGAACCCCACCGAAAACAGTGAGGTTCTGAAAAGTCGAGAAATGCAAGTTATCTCTTGGAGAACTGCGGAGCACGGCGAGCGCCCTTGAGACCGTATTTCTTTCTTTCCTTCATTCTGGGGTCTCTGGTCAGGAAGCCTGCCTTTTTGAGTGCGGGACGAAGCTCCTCGTTGAACTGCAGAAGCGCACGGGCAAGACCGTGACGGATTGCGCCGGCCTGACCGGTAACGCCGCCGCCTGCGACGGTGCAGACGATGTCGAACTGGCTCTCGGTGCCGGTGAGTGCGAGAGGCTGACGAACGATCAGCTTGAGCGTCTCAAGACCGAAGTAATCGTCGATGTCTCTGCCGTTGATGGTGATTTTGCCGGTGCCTGCATAGACACGGACACGGGCAACGGAGCTCTTGCGGCGACCGGTGCCGTAGAAGTAAGGATTGGAATCGTACATTTAAGTTAGCCTCCCTTTCTTAAAACTCTCTTGCTTCGGGCTTCTGGGATGCCTGCTTGTGCTCGGCACCCTTGTAGACACGAAGACGGGTGAGGGCCTTGCGGCCGATGGTGTTGTCGGGGAGCATACCCTTGATGGCCTTTTCGACAACGAACTCGGGACGGGTTCTCATGAGGGTGGAGTACTTGACTTCCTTCATGTTGCCGATGTAGCCGGTATGGTGGTAGTACATTTTCTGGTCGAGCTTCTTGCCGGTGAGAACGACCTTGTCTGCGTTGATGACGATGACGCTGTCCCCGCAGTCCGCATGGGGTGCGAAAGTGGGCTTGTGCTTGCCGCGAAGCAGCGTGGCCGCCTCTGCCGCAACCTTGCCCAGGGGCTTGCCGGCTGCATCCAGCACATACCATTTGCGGGTGATTTCTTCCGCTTTAGGCATATAAGTTGACATAAAACTTACCTCCGAATTTTTTTTGCTCGATTATAATAGCACAAGTGCGAGGCGATGTCAACAAAAATCCGAAACTTTTTCAAGTTTCGGATTTCTTTCTCTTTTATGCTCGTTTTTTCTTTTGTTTTCTCTTGTTTTCTTTCAAATGATTTTTCGCTATGCGAATGTGGACATCTGATTGTGCAATCCGCACACGCCTTAATACCAAATAAAGCCGAGCAGGAGGATGCGGATGAGCCACTGCCACCACGCATATTTGACGGTGACGGTGCAGGTGGTTTCCACGGTATCGGCGGGGTCGGCGTTATTGGTGGCGGTGACGGTGACGGTCACGGTACCGCTCTTTCGGGTGGTGATGCTGCCGTTCCTGTCCACCTCGGCAATCTTGGGATTGGAGGACGAGTAGGTCAGGGTGTACTGCACGTCGCCGTCGGTTTGGACGGTCGGGGCGAGGGTCATCGACTTTTTGTAGACGAGGGTGCCGCCCGAGCAGGTCACGCCGGTCAAGCGGCTCTGCGGTTCGGGTGCGGCACGTCTGCCGATGATTTCCACGGTACATTCGCCGCTATGGGACGGGACGTAGTTGAAGCCGATTTCGGCGCTGTCCGTCGTTTTTTGGTCGATGTACCACAGGGTGTCGGCGGTGAGCGCGTCGGCGTCCGCCGCACGGACGAGCAGGACATACTCCTCCCCGGGGACGACACTGCTCCGGGAGGCGGTGTAGGTCTGTCCGGCGGAAACGGTACGGCGCTCGCCGGTTTCCCCTGCGCTGTGGACGGAACCTTCTTCCGATTGAGCGGTGACAGGACCCAGATTGAGCCGCAAAGCCGGACGTGTACCAATATCCGTTTGACTCATATCCCAATGAATATCCACAAAACTGTTTTCACGAACAATGTATGAAATGTTTGAACGCTCATGGGGGGAGCGCAACCGCCATGCGAAAGTTCCCATAAAATTATACTGTCCCTGGCTCTTGGCGTAATCACTGCTCTTTGCCTGACGGACGGTGTCGAGTGTAAGGTTTTCGGCGAATCCATACGCCGGGTTTAGTACATCGTCGTAGGAGAGGAGAAACACCTTGTCCGTAGTTTTTCCTGCGTCGTAGCTGCTGTCCGTGGGGCAAGGCGTATCCAAATCGGTAGAGAGAATCGCCTGCTGTTCATCGCCTCTGAATGCGGTGTTCATAAAGGTCGTGTTCAAAAAGGTGCGGATGTCGGATTCGGCCCAGTTGTTGGCGTACTTGCCGTTGGCGTGGTCGGCGTCTGTATGGTGGAAATCCTGCGCATCAATAATCGTCTCGCACAGGA
>JAQXLO010000119.1 GCA_029012165.1 Oscillospiraceae bacterium
AATCTTACTTCGCAATCCGCACACCCCAATTTGTGCGGTGTTGCCCTGACAACAGAAAGCGCAGGAGGGGAGCCAAAACAGTCCGGTGGACTGTTTTGGCGTGGGGAACCCTCGCCGGGGGGTCCCCGGTGCGAAGCACAAATCCCAAAATTTTCCATGAAGAACGATAAATTTTGTATTTTATGCAAATATCGTGAAGTGATCCTTTGCCAGATAGATATTCCTCCACAGCACACTTTTTCAATTCCGCCGGATAGGATTGGTTGCATTTTCTGCCCATTGACCCTTTAACACCGAATGTCTGGTATTTTCTTATCCAATAACGTAGGGTCGTGATTGGCACACCGTACCGATCCGAAACCCTTCTATACCCCATTTCTTCGTAGATATGTAATTCTACTGCTTTTATTTTTTCTTCGATTGTAAATTCCTTTTTACCCATAATAACACTCCCCATAGTGTGGACTCGAAACTTTTTTGTTATTTCGAGTGTCTACTCTATGGGGAGCATATCACAAATGGCTGCGTACCGCTGTTTTTATTTGTCAACCCAGTAGGATTTGATTTTGGGTATCGTCCGCTTTTTCTCGGGCGGGAGCTGCATATAGTCGCCGTAAATCTGTGTCAAAATCTGATGGTAGCCGGAGGGAATACACGCCTCAAAATCGCCGAATGGCACCTTGAGCGGCGTATACAAAGACTTATCCACCAACTCCTTCGTGACGTCCAAATCGACCGACGCCATCCATCCGACCTGTTTTGCACTTGCATAGTCATACGTCGAGGCGATTTCCGTGGCTTTCTCGATGTATTTACAGGGCGGGACAAACCAAGAGTTCACTCTTGCGGGAATCCGCAAGAGTTTGCTTTTCCAAGAATGTGCCGCAACGAATGGCTTCATCGCTTTACGCGTATAGTACACAGCCTGCTGCTGAATTTTTTTGTTGTCCTCCATACGTTCCGAAGAACCGTCCATCGGAAAAATATCTACCCAAATACCCAGCGGAATGTTTGTACCCTCGGTTTTGGTGATGACAAGACGGGTGCGGTTGTCGCATACTTTCAAAAACGGAATGTAGTAGTTGCGTTCATTTTCCCATGAAAACACAGTCAAGTTTTCTGCAATCGGCTGTTCTTTTGTCATCTGCAAAAGACGATTGAAATCGGGGCGAGGCATCATGATATCAATGTCATAATCCCACGGAATGATGTCCTTGTGCCGCACGGCACCGAGCAGTGTGCCGAATGCCAAATAGTACTCCAAATCATTTGCATCGCAGTAGGCACAGATCTGTTTTAAAACGCCCTTTGCAATACTTTGAAATTCCTGAAAATCAATGCTCTTTTCCATACTATCTCCTCACCGTTACAAATAAAGCTGAACCAATTCATCGGCGCAATGAATGCCGTAATTTTGCGGGATGCCTGTTTTGCACAAATCTTTTCCGGCGAACGAACCGTCGGGCAAATAGTATTCCGCACCGACTGCATTCGCATACCACATCAGCACCATATCGATACTCGGCGTATCCATCCCGCACAGAACGGCGATTCCCTTGATAATCGCCAAGCCGTAAGGAAAGTCTGCCTGAAAATACCGGGATTTCCAATCAACGGCAAATCGTCCGTCCACCTCAACCATGGGGGAACGAATACCACCAAGGGAAGCGATCGACCGAAGCTTTCGTGTCATGGACGGCACATCCGGGCTTTCGTAATGCTCTTTCAGAGAGCGGACATTTTGTAAATCCAGCTGCGGGAAACATTGCAAAAGCTGCTGCAGCTCCCCGTCACAGCGGATCAGCCATTCCGAAGAAAGATCGTCCCAATCACTGTAAAAACGAGGGTTCTCTCCCAGCGTCGCATCGGGAGACAGTGTATGAAACAATGCATAAAGCCTCGTTGTATGCAGAATCGGATTGGACGGTGTGAGTGTAACCGACAGGAAATTCGGCAGTCTCCGACACGGCATCGAAAAAACATCTTCGAGAATCGTATGTACGGATTCGGAAGCGCTGTTTGGCATAGCAGCATATAAAAGCTCGGCTCTGCGACCCGATAGTTTAGAAATCCTGCCGTACTCTATGAGACGATACACCGCCGGCACCCGCTGAAAACCGACTAAGATAACCCCTTTTTGCACATGCTTTTGAAAAATGAACTCTACGCCGCCGTATCCCGGCATCGCAACGAGAATCGTCCCGGGCGCTATATATTCAAGGGAGTTGCTTGCAAAATCGGGCATCAAAAAAGCAGGCAATGTGACAACAACAACCTGCGCATCGGGCAATACGTCCTGCGCTCTGTCGGACACTTTTTGCAAAACGCCGCTGTATATTCTATCCTCATCTGCATTCAGCACGGATAAAACAGAGTCGAAGCGTTCCGGTTTGGACGTGAGCAAAGACACTTCGTGTCCATGGCTGGCAAACTCCGCACACATGGCTGTGCCGATGTTTCCTCCGCCGACGACAGTAATTTTCACACAATCCCTCCGCACATTTCTTTTTTGTATTATACAAAACGAGAAATCTTTTGTCAATGGCGTTTGTCCAAAGTGAGAAAACCAGTTGAAAAAAGTTAGATTTCGTGCTATTATGTAGCTGAGGTGAAATGAATGAATCTAACACGCACGGAGTTTAACATATTGACCAAAGCCGATCGGCTCGGCAATGCTGCATCCGATGCCTTCTCCGAGGCGGAACTGTGCGCCGCCAAACGCTTGCAGGACGCAGGCTTTCTCTGCGGAAACACCGTCACCGAAAGCGGGTATGCCCTGCTGGAGCCGTATCGTGTCAAACGGGCGGTTTTCTTTGCCGCAGGATTTGGCGTGCGCATGGTGCCCGTCACCTACGACAAACCCAAACCGCTGGTCGAAGTCAACGGCAAACGCATCATCGACACGCTTTTGGACGCTGTGGTCGCCGCAGGGATTCAGGAAATCTATATCGTCCGCGGCTACAAAGGAGAGATGTTCGACTGCCTTTGGGAAAAATATCCGTTCATCCGCTTTGTGGAGAACACAGGGTATGATACGGCCAACAACATTCTATCCGCCTACCTCGTTCGGGACAAACTGAAAAACGCCTATGTCTTTGAGTCGGATATCTATTTGGAAAACCCCGCCCTTTTACCCAAATATCAGTATGAAAGCAACTATCTCGGTGTGCCGACCGACAAAACCGACGACTGGTGCTTTACCGCAGACGAAAACTTGCGTATTACTTCGCTAAAGCGTGGCGGTGAGCATTGCTACCACATGTACGGCATTTCCTACATGGACGACGCTGTCGGACAGGCACTGGAGAAAGATATGCAGGACGTTTACGAAAACAATCCCGAGTCCCATTCCCGCTTTTGGGACGATGTGGCGCTGTACTACAATGTGGAGCGCTACGACATCAAAGTGCGTCCCTGCACCTTTGACGATGTGACGGAGATCGACACACTGGACGAGCTGATTGAAATTGACCCGTCCTACAGCAAATACAAAGACTAAACAGACGATAAAACGACGGCAGAGCGAATGCTCTGCCGCCGAACTTTTTAATCCGTTTACGCTTTCATTTCCGCCTTGATTTTGTCGAATGTTTTCGTCAGTTCATCATCGGGCTTCTTGGTCAGGAGGCTGACGACGACGATGGCGACACACGCCACGATGAATGCGGGCAGGAGTTCATAGATAGCGAACACGCCGCCCAGTTTCGCAATGACGAATTTCCACAGGAATACCATGGCGCCGCCGCTGACCATACCCGCCAGTGCGCCCCACTTATTGATCCGCTTCCAAAACAGCGCAAACAGGATGACGGGACCGAATGCGGCGCCGAAGCCTGCCCACGCAAAGGAAACGATGCGGAACACGGAGGAGTTGGGATTACGGGCAAAGAACGCCGCAATCACCGCAATAATGATAACCGAGACACGGGCGATAATCATGGTTTTCTTTTGGGACAGCTTCGCCTTGAAGCCGCCGACGAGGATATCCTGCGTGATGCTCGAGGAAGCGGCAATCAACTGGGAGTCCGCCGTGGACATGGTGGACGCCAAAATGCCGGACAGGAATATGCCCGCCGCAAATGCGGGGATATAACCCTTGGTGCTCAGGAACTTGGAAATATCGACGATAATGGTTTCTGCCGCAGAAGCGCCGTCATACGGACCGACGATGCCCGCTTTCATCAGGCTGTAACCGACCACGCCGATCAAAATCGCAACACCCATGGAGATCACGACCCAAACGGAAGCGACTCGACGGGAGGTTTTGAGCTTGTTGGGGTCATCAATCGCCATGAAGCGAAGCAGAATGTGCGGCATACCGAAGTACCCGAGACCCCATGCGAGCGTGGAAACGACAGGCAAAGCGCCGTAGCTGCCCGTCTCGCCCGATGCGATATTGAAACCCTTGAACACATCGAGATAGCCGTCGAAGCTCTTGACGTTTTCAAACACCGTACCGAAGCCGCCGATGAGACCCTCGCCCAGACCCAACACGATAATCAGTGCAACGGTCATGACGATGCTCTGAATGAGGTCGGTCGTAGATGCCGCCAAAAAGCCGCCGAGCGTGCAGTACAGCACGATGACTGCGGCGCTCAAAAGCATCGCCGTCATGTAGTCCATGCCGAACATGGAGGAGAACAGCTTGCCGCACGCCGAAAAGCCGGAAGCGGTATAGGGGATAAAGAAGATGATAATGATAATGGCCGCAATCAGGGAGAGCATGTGGCTCTTGTCCCCGAAGCGCTTGGCAAAAAATTCGGGAACGGTCACGGCATTGATGCGCTCGGAGTAGACACGCAGACGCTTGGCGACCAACAGCCAGTTGAGATAAGTACCGACAGCCAGACCGATGGCTGTCCACGACGCCTCCGCAAGACCCGTCATCAGCGCAAGACCGGGCAAGCCCATCAAAAGCCAGCCGCTCATGTCCGACGCCTCCGCACTCATCGCCGTGACGAACGGACCGAGCTTTCTGCCGCCGAGATAGAAATCCTCGGCGCTCTTGTTTTTCTTGGATGTTTGGATACCGATGCCGACCATCATACACAGGTACAGCACGATGGCAACCGCAATGACGATATTTGCGGCGTTGAACATACTTCATCACTCCTGTTTGCAAAATTACTGAGTAATCATACCATACTACCACGGTAAATGCAAGGATTAAATGCATTTTTTTGCATAAAAATGAAAAAGACTGTATTTTTGCTTCGGGATAAAGGGCACACTCAAGCGCTTTACACAAATCGGGCGATCAGCCCCACAAACAAACCGCACAGCGTTTCCCACAGATTGTCGGCATTTTGCAGGCTGGGCACGAAGCGTGCCTTGGCGATCTGCGTGCTGTCGGGGGTAAAGCGGAAATCATCCACGCATACGGTTCCCTCGCCCTTAAATTGCAGGCTGAGGTTTTGCAGATGCGTAAGACACCCACGGGAAAACGTCAGTGCGCATTCATTGCCGAAGAGATACAGACTGTTCATATCCAGCTTCATCTCGTGCCACTGTCCGTCTGCCGGAATCACGGCGTCCGGGTTGCCGGTGCCGTTCACGGACGGTGCAAACCAGATATGCCGGGATGTATAGAAACGAACCGCATCCAGTGTGACGTCCTGCTCTCCGTCATTGCGCACAGCGAAGGTGATCTTGCCATAGGCGCTGTAATCTGCATCCGCATCCGCAAATTGATCACGAACTGCTCTGTTGACCGGGAAATCAAAGACTGTTGCCGCAGAGAAGTGCTTGCCCTGTGCGCTGATCCGCAGAGCGGCATCCCCGCTGAACGCATCCTGCGTGTAGGAAAGGGTCGCATTTTTCCCCTGCCAGATGTCATAGAATCCGGTTTTCTCGCCGTCAGCCATCCGCCACACCTGTGCATAATCGCAGGCGGCAAAGGCTCTGTCCTGCCAGTAGTACTTCCCGACGGCTTTGTCCGTCACGAAAACGGACACGGGCATGGTCAAGCCCTCGGCATCGGTGGCGTAGAGATTGGCGGCGTGGTTGCTCTGGGCAAAGGCATAGGCGGCAGACACCGGCTGCGGCACCGTTTCGCTCCAAATACGGACGGTGTCCCCGGACACGATCTCCGCCTTGGCGCCGACATAAATGCCGTCTGCGCCGCAAACGGAAAATCCGTGCAGGGTGTTGCCCTTCACCGCAAGCCCCTCTCCCGTATTGCGCAGCGTCACATACACGCTGCCGTCCCGGATCTGCGTTTGGCTGACCGTGGCGGCGGTGCAGGTCGGCGTGTTTTCGCCGTAGACCAATCCGCACGCCGCATACGCCATGCGTTCGCCCACCGGCGCTTTACACGCAGGGTGGATGGCACCGACGTCGGACGTATAGGTCAGCGGCACATCGTAGATGGTCGTCATAGCGCGTGTTTTGCTGTCCGCCTGTGCAATCTCCGACAGCTCCGTATTGAATGTCTGCAGGCGGTTCTTCCCGTAATCGTAGGTGGCGATCTGGGTATAGACGATGGGCATCTGCTCGCCGTTTTTATATCCGAACAGGGCAGAATCCGTTTTCTGCATCAGGGAAAAGGCACGGGAGTATGCACCGTAGGGGCAGTTCCGGAAAATGTCCGTTTCTCCCTGATACCAGATCATCCCGGCGGGGCGGAAATGCCGCAGAGGCTCGATCTTTTTGTTGTAGTTGGCGCTCATATCCACATAGGGGTCACGCCGAGTCTCATCCCAGTCCTGCACCGTGATAAAACGGTTTTGGGCAATAAGATCCGCTTTGACCTGCTCATCCCTTTCTATGCTTTCACGGGAGAGCCATGTGTAAATCGAGGAGCCGCCCAGCGACACATGGACAACGCCCACCGGGATATCCAGCGTCTTTCGCAGTTTACTGCCGAAGAAGTAGCCCACTGCGCTGGTGGCGTAGACCTGTGTGCTGTCGGCGCAGAACCACTGCGCCCCGGGAATATCCTGCTGGGGCGATACGGGAATGCGGTCGGGGTCGCCTGCATATTCCGGGTAGGGCGGCACCTCCAGAATGCGCAGCCAGCGGCTGCCCACAATCCCCTGCTCCATCATCTTCTTGCCGGTCAAACTGTTTGAAAGTCCCATCTGCATATTGGACTGTCCGCTGGCCAGCCACAGTTCTCCGAAAACAATGCCCGTCAGCGCTGCAAACTCCTTTCCGTCCAGCGTCAGCACGGCAGTGTACTCGTCATAGCTGCCTGCGGGCGCAGGAATGGATACGGCGAAAACGCCATCCTGTACACGACCCACCCCCAAAGCGACCGCCTCGTTCTGCGCATTGAACAGCGTACAGCACACTTCATCGTCGGACGATGCGGTACCGGCAAAAACAGCGTCCTTTTTCTGCTGAAAGAGCATTCCGTTCTGATAGATCGTGTACAGCTGTGCCCGGGGCGCATCTGCGGCCAAAGCCTGCACACCGACACCCACACATAACAAAGCCGCCAAAAACAGTGAAAGAATCTTCTTCATACAGTTTTCACCTTTCTTTCCGTATTCAAAAAGTCCAGCGCACCGTCGATCGCCTCGACGCCGGCTTTGCTTTCGGGTTCCAGCACACTGAATACGTGGGGCAGTGCTTTGCCGTCGTATTTCGGGAAGTCCTTGATCTGCACAGGAACGCCCCGTTTCCCCAGCGCCTCGCAAAGACGGTGGGTCTGCCCGTTCGCCAGAAAATCGCCGCTGCTGGTAATCAGCGCCGCCGGCGGCAAGGTCACCCTGTCCAGAATCACCTCGGGGTTTCGGTATTGCTTAAGTTCTCCACCCCACATTTTTTTGGTGTACACGCCCATAGCGCCGTCGCCGTCCATATAGGCAACGGGGGAAGTCAGCAGCAGTCCCGCAAGCTCCATGGTGCAATCCGCCGTACCGAATAGTTTGCGCAGTTTTGCGTCCGCCAGCAGTCCTGCGGCATACAGCGCCAGCATCCCGCCTGCGGAATCTCCCGTCAAATACACACGGGATGGGTCGCAGGGATAGTCCGCCATATGCGTTTTGATCCAGGACAGCGCCTGCATCACGTCCCGAATCTGATCGGGTACACGCACCTGCGGCACCAGACGGTAGCTCATGTTGAACACCGTATAGCCCCGCTTGGCAAGGTTGAGGCAGTACATTTTGTTCAGATCCTTGTCGGCATACATCCACCCGCCGCCGTGCACGTCGATGATCACGGGATTGCGTCCGCCGCCGTGTTCGGGATAATACACGTCCAAAAGATGCAGTCTGTCGCCGTCCGCCGCATAGGGCAGATCGCATACCTTGACAATCCCCGCCGGCTCCGTCTGTTTGGCGTGCAGACGATTGTCACTGACGGCAACACACTTCCAAAACTTATCCATGACAAATTCCAAAGGATCCATGGCTTTTCCTCCCGTTTCTATTTCCTTAAAGAGAATACAGCAGCGTCAGCAAATCCACATAAAACAAGCGGACATTGTTGTTTTTCATAAAGCCGCCCATCAGGGACATATGGTCGCCCTCGTAGGTCGGGAAAATGTTCCAAACACCGGGGCGGACATGGTTCCGATCCAGCTGCGTCGTTTTTGCGCCGAAGGGCGCCACGGCGGAGATGGTATTGACCAGACCGTCATTGGGAAGCCATGACGCATCCACCACGGTCCCCTCCGGCGTGGTCGTGGTGTACCGACCGAGCCGGTTCGCCGAGGCGACAAACAACGGCTCCGTGGAGGGCAGTGCTTCGTATGTCCCGTCCGCAGTCTGTGTCACGGTACAGCAGGGTACGGAAAAATAATACAGGCTGTCGGGCAAGCGCAGTCTTTTATTCAGCTGCGCCGCACCGTCTATGGTCATGTCGTACGCCGCACAGTCCTGCTTGTCTCTGCCGTCCAGCGGCGGAACGCTCGCCAGAGCACACATCGCCACCACCAAGCGTTCCGGGAAAGTGGCGCTCTTTTCCTTGGGCACGATCTCCTTGAGGTCATAGGCGGTCGTGCCGTTCATCGGCGCCGCCAGCATGGTCACGCTGTACAGCCAGTCTTTCTTGCCGCCGGTGAACAGACCGGACACATCCTCAGGGGATGCCGCCAGCTCGGACTTGCTGCCGTTGGTCATCAAGTCCACAAACTGCAAGACCGTTGCGCCGCCGAAGGAATGACCGAGCAGATGGATCTTCGCCTCTGCACTGAACTCCCGAACAAGCGGGTGGCGGGAATAATCCTTGCCGAAGCGTTTGTGTCCGAAGCGTGCGCTGTGTTCTGCGCCGTAATCCGTGCGGGTGCCGGTCAGCTGGGCATACAGCTCGCAAGCTCTGTCCCATGCACTCGCAGAAGGGTTGACATCCGCCGCACAGCAGTCGAATCCCCGTGCCTGCAAATACCGCATGGCATCGCCGCCCAGCATACCCCAGTACGGAACGATGCTGTAGATCAGGCTGTCCTCTCCCCAACCGCCGAGACCGTGTACAAAAACGCAGGTGTACTCATTTTCCGTGGATTCGGGCACACTCGGGGCTTCGGGAATGTTCCACGACGGAAACAGAAACATCACGATCGTCATTAAAAACGCAGTGACCTTTGCCATGCTATCACCCTCTATGAAACTTTATACCACAATTATATCGCACGGTGCATGGTTTGGCAAGCGCAAAAAAGAGACTTTCCCGCACAAAATGTACAGGAAAGTCTCTGTGAAGCTGTGACGGAAATCATATCCCGCCGCTTGCCGGTTTACTTTTTCTTTTTTCCGAAAAAGCCCCCGTGGCGGTTGTCGCTGTCGTTGTCCGTATGGGCGGGCGTGCCCATCTCCTCGGACAGCTTGCGGATCAATTCCCTTTGAGAATCGGTCAGTTTCTTGGGTACATCCACGATCACACGCAAAAGCTGGTTGCCCCTGTCACGGCTGTTGAGCTTTTGGATGCCCTTGCCCCGCAGCATGAACACCTCACCCGGCTGCGTGCCTGCGGGCAGATCCCACTTGACCTTGCCGTCCAGCGTCGGGATCTCCAGCGATGCGCCCAGTGCCGCCTGGGCAAAGTTGACCGTCACATTGTACCAAACATCGTAGCCCTCCCGCTCAAAGAACGGATGGGGACGCACAAACACGACCACGTGCAGATCGCCTGCGGGGCCGCCGTTGGGGCCTTTATTTCCCTCACCACGGACATTGATGATCTGCTGGTCGTCGATGCCTGCGGGGATATTGACCTCCACCGATGCCCGTCTGCGCACACGTCCGCCGCCTCGGCACTTGGTGCAGGGATTGTCCACGATCTTGCCCTTGCCGCCGCACTTGGGACAGGCCTTGGAGGTGGAGATGACGCCGAAAGGCGTTCTCTGCTGTGTCTGCACCTGACCTCTGCCGCCGCATTCGGGACAGGTTTTGGGCATGGAACCCTTGGCCGCACCACTGCCGCCGCATTCGGAGCAGTTCTCGATACGGGTGGTTTCTACCGTGCGCTTGCAGCCCTTCGCCGCCTCCTCAAAGGAGATGGTGACACGCTCCTGCACGTCGTCTCCCCTGCGGGGGGCATTGGGGTTTGCATGACGTCCGCCGCCGAATCCACCGCCGAAAAAGCTGCCGAACAGGTCGCCCAGATCGCCGAAGTCAAAATCCATACCGCCGCCCGCACCGCCGGCGCCGTAGTTCGGATCCACGCCGGCATGCCCGAACTGGTCATAGCGGGCTTTTTTCTGCGCATCCGACAGCACCTCGTACGCTTCGTTGGCTTCCTTAAACTTCGCCTCCGCCTCCGGGTTGTTGGGGTTCAGGTCGGGATGGTACTGCTTTGCCTTTTTTCTGTATGCTTTTTTGATCTCGTCGTCGCTGGCATTTTTATCGACACCGAGCACTTCATAGTAATCGCGTTTATCCGCCATATAGGTTTCCTCTTTTTAAATCCTCCCCTGTGAAAGGGGAGGGAATGCGCCGAAATACAGTGTTGCCTTAGGTGTTGTCGTCGGGAATATCGGTGTAGTTCGCTTCCTGATAGCCGCCGGCAGCGCCATTGGGATCCGCCTGTGCGCCTGCGCCGCCCTGCGCAGCCTGCGCCGCCTGATAGATCTTTTCGGACACTTCGTAGAACTTCTGGGTCAGCTCCTCCTGACGGGTCTTGATGAGGTTGATATCCTCGCCCTTGAGCGCCTCTTTCAGCGCATCGACCTTTTCGGAAAGGACTGCCTTGTCCTCTGCCGGGAACTTGTCGCCGTCCTCGTTCATCATCTTTTCACACTGATAGACCATCTGGTCGGCGTTGTTGCGGATGTCCACCGCTTCTCTGCGTTCCTTGTCCTCCTGGGCAAAACGCTCCGCTTCCTGCACCGCCTTTTCGATGTCCTCCTTGGACATATTGGTGGAAGAGGTGATGGAGATGGACTGCTCCTTCTGGGTGCCGAGATCCTTTGCGGAAACGTGGACGATGCCGTTGGCATCGATGTCGAAGGTGACCTCGATCTGCGGAACGCCTCTGCGGGCGGGCATAATGCCGTCCAGATGGAACACGCCGAGGGTCTTGTTGTCCTTGGCAAATTCACGTTCGCCCTGCAGGACGTGAACCTCCACGGAGGGCTGATTGTCCACAGCCGTAGAGAAGATCTGGCTCTTCTTGACGGGGATGGTGGTGTTGCGGTCGATGATCTTGGTATTGATGCCGCCCATGGTCTCGATGCCCAGGGACAGCGGGGTCACGTCCAGAAGCAGCAGACCCTGTACCTCGCCGCCGAGGACGCCGGCCTGCAAAGCCGCACCCATGGCGACACATTCATCGGGGTTGATGCCCTTGAACGGCTCCTTGCCGAGATATTTCTGGACAGCTTCCTGCACGGCGGGGATTCTGGAGGAGCCGCCGACCATGAGAACCTTGTCGATCTCGCTGATCTTCAGACCGCTGTCGGAGATGGCCTGACGGACAGGACCCATGGTTGCCTCCACCAAGGAAGCCGTCATTTCGTTGAACTTCGCACGGGTCAGCGTGATTTCCAGATGCTTGGGACCTGTAGCGTCCGCCGTGATGAAGGGCAGGCTGATGGCGGAGGTGGTCACGCCGGACAGCTCGATCTTCGCCTTCTCTGCCGCTTCCTTCAGTCTCTGCATGGCCATCTTGTCGCCGCGCAGGTCAATGCCGTTTTCTCTCTTGAATTCGTCGACCAGCCAGTCGATGATCTTCTGGTCGAAGTCGTCGCCGCCAAGGCGGTTGTTGCCGGCGGTGGCAAGAACCTCCTGCACGCCGTCGCCCATCTCGATGATGGACACGTCGAAGGTGCCGCCGCCCAGGTCAAAGACCATGACCTTCTGGTCGGTCTCCTTGTCGATGCCGTAGGCCAGCGCAGCCGCCGTCGGCTCGTTGATGATACGCTTGACCTCCAGACCGGCGATCTTGCCCGCATCCTTGGTTGCCTGACGCTGTGCATCGGTGAAATAAGCGGGAACGGTGATGACCGCTTCGGAGACCTTCTCGCCCAGGTAGCTCTCTGCGTCCAGCTTCAGCTTTTGCAGGATCATGGCGGAGATTTCCTGGGGCGTATACTTTTTGTCGTCGATGGTCACATGATAATCACTGCCCATCTGACGCTTGATGGAAGAGACCGTGCGGTCGGGATTGGTGATGGCCTGACGCTTGGCGACCTGACCGACCATTCTTTCGCCGTTCTTGCCGAACGCAACAACGGAGGGGGTGGTTCTGGCGCCTTCCGCATTGGCGATGACGACGGCTTCGCCGCCCTCAATGACGGAAACGCAGGAGTTGGTGGTTCCGAGGTCGATACCGATAACTTTTGACATAATCTTTTCCTCCAAATATTTGAAATATTATTTACTTAGTTGGCAACCTGCACCATGGCAGGACGGATCACTT
>JAQXLO010000120.1 GCA_029012165.1 Oscillospiraceae bacterium
GTAAATGCAGGGACCGCCCTTGAGGTCAATCATATAGTGATAGAATGTGAACGGCTTGCCCTCGTCCCGACGGGACTGCATCAGCTCTGCCAATTTCTCGTACTGTTCGAGCACGAGCGGCAAATCCGCCTCGGTGAGTGCGGACGGGTCGTCGGGTGCGCAGACGACCGGCTCCATGCTCAACTCCGTGAAGCCGAGCCGCAGCATTTCCTTGATGTCCTTGACGAAATCGGGGTTGGCGTGGGTAAAGGTGCCGCGCATATAGTAGTTCTTGCCGCCTCGAGCCTCGACAAGCTTTTGAAACTTGGGGACGATGCGCTCCCAGCTCCCGTTGCCTGCATAGTCCACACGGAAGCGGTCGTGGATTTCCTTCCTGCCGTCAAGACTTAAAACGACATTGCTCATCTCCCGATTGGCAAAGTCGATGACGTCGTCGTCAATGAGCATGCCGTTGGTCGTGAGGGTGAAGCGGAAATTTTTGCCCGCCTGCTTTTCGATACTGCGTGCATAGGCGACGAGCTGTTTGACGACGTCGAAATTCATCAGCGGTTCTCCGCCGAAAAAGTCAACCTCCAAATTGCGGCGACTGCCCGAGTGAGCGATAAGGAAATCGAGCGCCTGCTTGCCCACGTCAAAGGACATCAGTCCCCGTTCGCCGTTGAATTTGCCTTGGCTGGCGAAGCAGTAGGCGCAGTTGAGGTTGCAGGTGTGGGCAACGTGCAGGCACAGCGCCTTGACCACGCCGCTGCTGCGGGATTTGAGCACGCCCGCTTTTTCTTCGTAGCTGTCCTCGCTGAACAGCTTGCCCTGTGCCTTGAGCGTGGCAATGTCCGCAAGGCAGTCCTTGACGTCCTGCGCCGTGACGGGATGGGAAGCGGTGACAGAGGCGATGATCTCCGCCTCAGTGTGACCCTCATAGAGATTGATGATGTCGAACGCCACATCGTCTACGACGTGCACACTGCCGGAAAAAATGTCCAGTACGATGTTCATGCCACCGAGTTTGTATGTGTGAATCATATTGTTTTCTCCTATGGGCAACACCGCATAATTGAGGTGTGCGGATTGCGAAGTAAGATTTTTCGTCAGGTTGTACAGAAATACCGCAGACTTGCTGACGCAAGTCAAGGGATTTTTGTGTAAGCTGACGGAATAAGATTCAAGCAAGGCGTGCGCCGCAATTTGTGCGGTGTCGCCCTATGAAAAATGCCGCCGATCAAACGGCGGCATCCACTGTGTTTGCTGTGATTATTTGGATTCCTTGTTTTCGCACTGCTGGTTGGCAATGCCGCAGCTGGTCTTGCAGGCAGACTGGCAGGAAGTCTGGCACTCGCCGCAGCCGCCGTTCTTTGCGCTCTCGCAAAGGTTTCTGGTTTCCAAAGTCTGAATACGTTCCATAACGCTATCCCTCCGTTTGATTCTAAAAGATAGCAATATTGTAGCACACCCATGCGGCAAAGTCAACATTTTTTCATGGCGGAATGTGGTTGACTTTATCGGTGATATTGACTATAATATTTGTATTTAGAGGTGCTTTTTTAGGTACTTCGAGTGATTAGGAGGATAGTATATGAAAAAATGCAAGGCGATTGTGGCAGCCGTTTTGACGATTGCCGTATTGCTCTCTTCGCTGACGGTGAGTGCATCGGCATCCAGCTTTGGCGACAAGGTCGGTGATTTTCTGATGACAAAAGTGCTGACCGATAAGGTACAGGAAAAAATTCTCACGGGCGTTGTCCGTGGACTCGATCTGATCGTGCCTGAGCGGGGCAGTGTACCGAAGTGGGACGACAACTATCAGGTGAGCAATTTCCTGCCCGGGGACGAGCAGTTCATCGACGAGAATCCCAACGGCACCTTCTCCCTCGGTACGGCGGAGGCTTCTCTTGTTCCCGAAAACTGGAAAGAGATGAACGTCCATTTGGGCGGCTTCATGGGCATCGAAAACGGCTTCTGCAACAAAATGGAGGAAGCCACGGACGATATGCGTGTGCGTGTGTTTGCGCTGGATGACGGCACCGGCAGAGGCGCCGCCGTGGTTGCAGTGGTAGACAGCATCGGCATCACCAACAAGACCATCCGGGAGATTCGGGGCAAGGTGCTCGAATCCATCGGTGAGAGCATGAAGGTCAAGTCCATCACGATATCTGCGACGCACTGCCACAGCTGTATCGATACCGAGGGTCTGTGGTCAGAGCTTCTGCCGAAGCTGTGCAAAAACCTCCTGAAGCTTTGGACGGGTATCGGCAAGCCCGAGACCGGCACGATTCCCGAGTACATGGCGTTCTTTAAGGATACCGTTGCCGACACGATCGTCAAGGCGTGCAGGGACTTGACGCCCGGCACCCTGACCTTTGCGCAGAAAAAGCTGGGCGACGGCTTCCTGCGCTTCAAGAATGCGGAGACGGAATCCTCTCTGGACGACACCCTGAGCCGTCTGGTCTTTACCCCCAATGACACAAACAAAAAGCCCACCATGATCGTGACCATGGCGGCGCACCCGGACAATGCGGGTCTGCCCACCGGTTCCAACAGCGGTCGTGCGCTGTCCGGCGACTATGTGTACTACATGGGCGAAGCGGTCAACAACGCCGGCTACAACTTCGTATTCTTCAACGGCGCCATTGCCTCCATCTACTTCGACAGCGGCATCACCAACAACGACCAGGAAAATGCCCGCCGTGTGGACAGCTCCGTGCGTTACGGTCGTGCCATCGGCAAGATGGCGGTGGCGATGACCATGACCGAGGCGGAAATTCTCGCCAACCCCAATCTGTACGACGCCAAGGTGGAGGCGGAGGAACTCGCCGTTCTTGCCGAACACAACAAGAACCGCTCCGAGGCGGATCAGCGGGAGTACTGGTACTGGTACAAGGGCTGGGAGCCTGTGCAGGAGACGGTGGTCGATCCTGTGCTGAATGTGAAGCACCAGCAGATCTTCGTCCCCGTGACCAATTCTCTCCTGCGTGCCGTGTGCAAGCTGCATCTGGTGGAGTATGACGTGGTCAAAAAGGACAAAACCTACTACGCCGTGACCGAGGTCGGCTACATGGAGCTGGGCGGCGGTCAGGTCAAGATCGCCATGCTTCCCGGCGAAGTGATTCAGGATCTGGTCTACGGCGGCAATTCCCTGACGGCGGAGGGCTCCGTGCTGGGCAAGGCGTTCCCCTATCCCACGGTGGCGGATCTGTTCGGTGAGGATGTGATCGCCATCGGTCTTGCCAATGACGCAGTCGGCTACATCCTGCCCGACACCAACTACTGCATGAGTGCGACCCGCTACAACGAGATCATCAGTCTCGGCAGCAAAACGGCGTCCACCATGATTCTCGGACTCCAAGAGATCGCCGAGAGCATCAAATAAGTTTGATTTTTCTCTGCACCGCAGCGTGTTTTCGGACACTTTGCGGTGCTTTCTTTTTGGGAAGGAAAAACGCATAAAATTTTTTAATATGCGAATATGTCATTTATTTCCGAGAAAACGTGGTATAATTATACTATTGTGCGACAGATGGGGGAATAAAAATGAGCGATTTGATTTTGGCGTTCAAAAAATCCATCTCATGGATTCTGGTGCTGGTTTCGATGATCGGCTCCGCCTTTACGGGGACGATCGACGCCATCTCCGATAAGATCGAGATGGTGGAAAACTACGTTTTTTCGCTGGATCTGGGCTTTTCTCTGGGGCAGGGCATCGCCACGGACGGCGAATATTTCTACGGCTTCGGAGCCATCAAGCCCATTTCCTACAACGGATTGTGCAAAATCGACGCCGACACCGGCCGCATTGTGGATCGCAACGAGATGTGCATCCCGCTGGAGCTGATGAAAAAGGGCTACTGCCATCTGGGTGATGGCTGTTACTTGGACGGCAAGCTGTATGTGGCGTGTGAGGATCGTAAGTTTAAGGCGCCCGCCATCCTGATCTACGACGCCGAAACGCTGGACTATCTGGACTATATGCTGATCCCCGAGGAGGTCAAGGGGGACGGACATCTGCCTTGGTGCACGATCAGCGACGGCATTCTGTACTTCACGCCCTTTGACGACGTGACGCAGATTTTCATGCTGGATGTTGCCGACGATCTGTCCTGTCTCGGCGCACTGCCGCTGAACCAGACCTTGCAGCATGTGCAGGGCGGCGACGTGTACGAAGGGATCCTGTACCTGACCTCCGACGACGGCAAGCGGGAAAAGCCGATCTATACCGTAGACCTTGCGGACGGCGACACGCAGCTGTACTGTATGCGGAAAATGGGCAACAAATTTTCCGAGGCGGAGGGCATGACCGTCTATCCCTTTGCGGACGGGACACTGTTCCATTTTGTGGACGTAACCCTGTCGGTGCATATCCGCAGCTACAAGGTCATCGAAGATGTGGTGGAGGATATCCTACAGCAGGCGGCGTAACGATTGACGAACCGTTGCCTTAAATGTTTTGCACAAGCCTTTGTCCTTTGTAAATAGACTGTCGATATTATCCGGCAAAAGCCGTTTTCGATGGATTGAAACAATCATTGTCTCAACCATACGAAAACCCAAGCGACAGGACGATCGTCAGAACAAAAAGAAAAGGGATTCCGGGAGACTGCCAAATGCGGCAAATCTCTCGGAATCCCTTATTTTAAGCCTGTTTCTGTACTATTTTACTTGTTTCGTGACATCAATACTACTGTCTCCACATGGGTGGAAACGATGCCGTGAATGTCGGGCAGTACAGGGAAATATATCACACCCCTATGTATGAGGGAACATGTCAGCCGATATTTTCAATAACAAACTGGAATGAATCTTTTATACCGGAGTTCCGACCTCAATAAGATTCCCATCCGGATCATAGAATCTGACCACGCGCTGACCCCAGCTGTGCGTCATGAGCCGATTCACATACTCTGTATTGGGAT
>JAQXLO010000121.1 GCA_029012165.1 Oscillospiraceae bacterium
AGGTGGATTTCTTCGGCGGAGAACCGCTGATGAATTTCGGCGTGGTCAAGGAGCTGGTGGCCTATGCCCGCAGCATCGAGAAGGCCCACAATAAGAATTTCCGCTTTACCCTGACCACCAACGGTATGCTCATTGACGATGATGTGATCGACTTTGCCAACCGGGAAATGAGCAATGTGGTGCTCAGCCTGGATGGCCGAAAGGAGATCCATGACCGGTTCCGGGTGGACTATGCGGGCAAGGGAAGCTGGGAGCGCATTGTCCCCAAATTTCAGAAGCTGGTGCAGGCCCGGGGCGGCAAGAATTACTACATGCGGGGCACCTTCACCCATGCCAATCCGGATTTCCTCAATGACATCCGCCAAATGCTGGAGCTGGGCTTTACCGAGCTGAGCATGGAGCCCGTGGTCTGTGGGGCGGATGATCCCTCCGCCCTGACCCAGGAGGATTTACCCGTGGTGATGGAGCAGTACGAGCAGCTGGCTCAGCTGATGCTCCAGCGGCACCGGGAGGGCAGACCCTTCACCTTCTACCATTACATGATCGATTTGAAGGGCGGCCCCTGCATCTACAAGCGGATCTCCGGCTGCGGCAGCGGAACGGAGTACATGGCCGTTACCCCTTGGGGCGATCTGTATCCCTGCCACCAGTTTGTCGGCGACGAGAAGTATCGCCTGGGCAATGTTTGGGACGGCGTAACGGCTCCCGCCGTACAGGACGAATTCGCCGCCTGCAACGTCTACACCCGACCCGAATGTCGGGACTGCTGGGCGAAGCTCTACTGCTCGGGCGGTTGCGCCGCCAACGCTTACCACGCCACCGGCTCGGTGGGCGGCGTGTACGAGTATGGCTGTAAGCTGTTCCGCAAGCGCATGGAGTGCGCCATCATGCTCGAAGCCGCAAAGGCGCTGAAACAATAAAATGAACACACCGATTTGTACATTTCTGGAAAATTACGCACGGCAATATCCCGTGCGCCTGCATATGCCCGGACACAAGGGTTCGGAAAACACTTGCGACATCACCGAGGTACCCGGCGCCGATGTGCTGTACGCTTCGGACGGAATTATCCGTGAGAGTGAAAACAATGCCGCCGCTCTGTTCGGTACGGCACGCACGGTCTACTCCGCCGAGGGGTCGTCGCTGTCTATACGGGCGACGCTGTATCTGCTGATGCGGTATGCTCGGCAAAAGGGCGAAGCTCCCCGCATTTTAGCCGCACGCAATGCGCACAGGGTATTCGTCACCACGGCGGCGCTCTTGGACATCGACGTCGATTGGATTTTTCCGCAGGACGAGAGTTACCTTGCTTGTACCGTGTCTCCCGAGCGGCTCGAAGCGCTGATTTGCGAATGTCGTCCGACGGCAGTCTATATCACGTCGCCCGATTATCTCGGCAACATCGCCGACATTGCCGCACTGTCCGCCGTTTGCCGCAAACACGGTGTTCTGCTCGCCGTGGACAATGCGCACGGGGCGTATCTGCGCTTTTTGCCCGAACCTCTGCACCCGATGCAAAACGGTGCGGACATCTGCTGTGACTCGGCGCACAAGACGTTGCCCGTCCTCACAGGCGGCGCTTACCTGCATATCGCCGAGACAGCGCCCGCCTTTTTCGCAAACGAAGCCGAAAAAGCCATGGGAATATTCGCTTCCACCAGTCCGTCGTACTTAATTTTGCAGTCGCTCGACCGTGCGAACGCCCTGCTTGCCGACGGCTTTTCCGCCACGCTCGGTGAGAGCGTGTGCGCTTTGGATGCGCTGAAAGCCCGTCTGCGAACGCACGGATTTACGCTCGTCGGCGGCGAGGCGCTCAAGCTGACGATTGCGCCGAAAGACTTCGGATATACGGGTGAGGAATTGTATTCGATTCTGGCGCAGAACAACATCGTTTGCGAATTTGCCGATCCCGATTTATTGGTGAAGATGTTCTCGCCCGTCTATGATGCGCAGTCGTTTAGGCGGCTCGAAAAAAAGCTGTGTTCCCTCGAACGCAAAGCACCGATTGCCGCCCGTCCGCCCGTCCTCGCAAAAACCGAACTCGCCATGAATCCGCACGATGCGCTGTTCTCGGGCGCTGTCGATTTGCCGTCTGCGCAATGCGCCGGCAAAATCCTTGCCGCCGCTACGGTGAGCTGTCCGCCCGCCGTGCCTGTGGTCTGCTGCGGTGAGCGCATCACCGAGGATGCCGTGGCGGCACTGCAATATTACAAGATAGACACACTGAACGTTGTACGATAAAAACGGAGCAGTCTCACGTAAGGGAGACTGCTCCGTTCAGCTTGTCGAAAAAGCATTTTCGACAAGCTGTGAGACTGCCGAGAAAGGATGACCGATGCCGTTTTCTTCGGACGATAGGCGTACAAAGGTACTCCGAGTCCGAAAAAAACGGCAAGCATACGGTCAGAGGCACGGTTCAACACCGTGTCTCTGACCAATTTCATATGAATATTTGTTTTTGAACGGATTCCATTTGCGCCCCGTATGCGTTCGGGCGCCTTTATCGACAGTCTGAAGCTCCCTTTGCATCGGCAAAGGGAGCTCGCTTTTTTATTGTATTATGAAAAAGAAGATACGCCGTGTTCCGTCAACTGCAACACGAGTTCCGCAATCGTCTCGGGAGATTCCTCGTCATCCGACTCGAGCCACTCACGCACGATGCCCACACAGCCGTAGGCGATGTAGCGGTAGAGATAGGACTGCAGATCCGCACGCACGGGAAAACTGTTCAGAATCTTTTTTTTCAGCAGAAAATGAAGCACTTCCTCCTGCAAGCGAATGGTGCTGTTGTCGCCCAGGACAATCTTGACCAACTGTCGGTTCTCGTTGGTGAAGCGGAAAATACACGTCAAAACCGTTAGCGACTCCGGGATT
>JAQXLO010000122.1 GCA_029012165.1 Oscillospiraceae bacterium
CATGGTCGTGCTGGAAACGGGACTGGGCGGACGGCTGGACTCCACCAACATCATCCCGTGCCCCGAGGTGAGCGTGATCACGTCCGTTTCTCTCGACCACATGGCGGTGCTGGGGAATACCGTTGCGCAGATCGCCGCCGAAAAGTGCGGCATCCTCAAGGACGGCGGCACAGTTGTGACCTATCCGTTTCAAAACCCCGAAGCGCTGGAGGTGATCCGCCGCACCGCCGAGGAACGGCGAAACACCCTCATCCTGCCCGACGGCGAAGCGATAGAGATCCGAAACGAAACCATATTCGGTACCGATGCCGTGATCGGAGGCTTACCCGTGCATATTCCCATGCTCGGCAGACACATGGTCTATAACGCTTCCATGGCGGTGGCGGCGGCACGGGCTTTGGGTATTTCGGACGAAGCCATTGCCCAAGGCATTGCCGACAGCCGTATGCCCGCCCGCATGGAGATTGTGCGGGAAAGGCCGCTGACCATAATCGACGGCGGGCACAACGAGGACTGCGCCCATGCTTTGCGAAATGCGGTCAAGCGCTTTCTTCCGAACCGCAGAATCGTCGGTGTTTGCGGCTTGATGGCAGACAAAGCGTATGAAACGTATCTGTCGATCGTCGCACCGCTTTTTTCTGCGCTCGTCACGGTTACGCCCGACAATCCCCGTGCCCTGCCGGCGAAAGCACTGTGCGAAGCGGCGCAAAAATACTGCCCCCACTGCACGGCGGCGGACAGCTTCCGAGAGGCGTGCACGCTTGCCAAAGCACAGGCGGGAGTGGACGGTGTTCTGCTCTCGTGCGGGTCGTTTTACATGGTCGCCGATCTGGAAAAATATTTATAACGACCGACACCCTTTGTCAAATTTTACACACACCATCCCTTATCCTCTTGGATAGGGGATTTTTTGTTGCCCGAAAGGAGGAAGTACAATGCCTGTTGAATTTAAAAAACAGCGGCGCAAATTGACGGCGTATCTGATCGGGGATATCGACCACCATTGCGCCGAACCCATCCGCATGGATATTGACGAGCGTATCGCAGCGGACAAGCCGGAGGTGCTTTGCCTCGATTTTTCCAAAGTAACATTTATGGATTCTTCCGGTGTCGGTCTTGTCATGGGACGGTTCAGAACCCTGTCGGTCTACGGCGGGAGATTGGAACTATCCGGAATGTCCGGCGCCGTACAGCGTGTGATGCAACTGTCCGGGATCGGCAAAATTGCGACCATTGTGGAGAAGAAAGGATAACAACATGAAAGCTTTGCAAACCATGAAACTGGAAATTGAAAGCCGCTCTGTGAACGAAGCGTTCGCACGGGCGGTGGTGTCCGCCTTTGCGGCACAGCTGGATCCGACGGTGGAGGAGTTGGCAGACCTGCGCACGGCGGTCAGCGAAGCGGTGACGAACTGCATCGTCCATGCCTACCGGGAAACCGTGGGCAAAATTTACATAAGCGCATCGGTCTATCCTCAGGGAATGTTCTGCGTGAAAATTCGGGACAGGGGATGCGGCATTGCAGACGTGGCGCAGGCACGGGAGCCGCTGTTTACAACCCTCGGCGGGGAGCGTGCGGGACTGGGCTTCGCCGTCATGGAAAGCTTTTGCGACAAAGTGCAGGTACGTTCCGCAGTGGGCAAGGGCACGACGGTGACACTGTATAAACGGATCAGCGGTCGAGATGATGCTTAAGGAACGCAATCAGTTTATCGAGCAGAACATCGGTCTTGTCCACGCCTGTGCAGGCAGATTTAAGGGCAGGGGCGTGGAGTACGAGGATCTGTTTCAGGCGGGATGCGTCGGTCTTTGCAAGGCGGCAGACGGATTTGACGAAAGCAAGGGCTTCGCCTTTTCAACCTATGCCGTCCCGACAATATTGGGAGAGATTCGGCGTATCTTCCGAGACGGCGGCACCGTCAAGGTCGGGCGCAGTCTCAAGGAAAAGGCGCGCCATGTTTTGCACACACAGGAAACCCTTACCGCACAGTTCGGCAGGGAACCGACCATCAGCGAACTGGCGCAGGAGATCGGCTGTGATACGGCGCAGACGGCATTTCTGCTCAATGCTGCTCTGCCGGCGGTGTCCCTGACCTTTGAATCGGAAGAGGAACAAATGCAGGCGGACATTCCCGTCCCGTCGCCGGATACGCAGATCGAGGACACCCTGTCCCTGTATACCACGCTGGATGCCCTGAACGAAAAGGAACGCAAGCTCATCGAACTGCGTTTTTTTAAAGGTTTAACCCAGACGCAAACGGCGGAGATCCTGCACATATCGCAGGTGCAGGTTTCGAGAAAGGAGAAAGCCATCCTGCAAAAAATGCGCCGGGAGATGCTGCGCTGAGGCGTGTTTTTCCATGCAAAAACGGTGTCGCTGTTTTATACGGCGGCACTTTTTGTATTTTTCACTTGCAGTTTCCCACAAGATATAGTATAATAACACATTATACTGGGAGGATGAGCGCAATGCAGGAGCAGTTTTACCGCACGGGAATGCTTTTGGGAGAAGCGGCGATGGAGAAGCTGCACAACAGCCGGGTGATCCTGTTCGGTCTCGGCGGTGTGGGTTCCTATACGGCGGAGGCGCTTTGCCGTGCCGGCGTCGGGCACCTGACGCTGGTGGACAACGACACGGTCAGCGAGACGAACCGAAACCGTCAGCTCTACGCTCTGTCCTCCACGGCAGGCAGACTGAAAACGGAGGTTGCCAAAGAGCGGCTATTGGACATCTGGCCGCAATGCGATGTGCAGATCATCAGTGATTTCTACCTGCCCGAAAATGCGGATTCCTTTTTCATACAGTCCTATGACTATATCGCCGACGCCATCGACACGGTGAGCGCCAAGCTGGATCTGGCAGTGCGTGCATGGCACAGCGGTACGCCGATCCTTTCCTGCATGGGCACCGGCAACAAGCTGGATCCGTCCCGCCTGCGCATATCCGATATCTACAAAACCAGTGTCTGTCCGCTGTGCAAGGTGATGCGCTATGAACTTCGTCAGCGAGGTGTGCCGAAGCTGAATGTGGTGTGGTCAGACGAGCCTCCCCGCAAGCCGCAGTCCGTGGGCGAAGCGACCGAACGCAGGGGACTTCCGGGCAGTGTGCCCTTTGTGCCGCCGGTGGCAGGGATGCTCATGGCGGGCAAAATTATTCTCGATTTGGCAGGTGAAAATGCATGACCTTTTCCGCTTTCAAAAAGTGTACAGCGCTGTTTCTTGCGGCGGTGCTGCTGCTCGCACTGGCGGGATGCGGCGGGACAACCGAGGACGTTTCGACCCAGACGCAGGTGTCCACAGAGCTGAACAGTGCAACCATCCGCTACAACGACCTGCGTCTGCCCTATGCCAAGGCGGACAGTCTCGACCCCTTTGAGGCAAAAAGCGCCATGAACCGGCAGCTGTCTACGCTGATGTACGACAGTCTGTTCACCGTGGGTGAAAATTTCGAGGCGAAGCCGCTGCTGGCCAAGGAATACCTGACGGACGGACTGACGGTGACCGTATCCGTCAATACGGGCGTACGCTTCACGGACGGCACACCGATGAGCGTGTCGGATATCCTCTATTCCTTCGATATAGCCAAGGAATCGGCGGTATACAAAGCAAGACTTGCCAACATCGAGTCTGCATCGGCGGCAGGGGAAAATGTCCTGCTCTTTCAGTTGGCATCGCCCGACCCGTATGCCGTGGCGTGCCTTGACTTCCCCATCATCAAAACCGGCACCTCTGCCGAGGACAGGGAACGTGCGGCGGAGGCAATGGAGAATGAGCAGGAGGATAGTCCCAAAAGTAAAAGCACCGACAAGGTCGTGCCGGTGGGGAGCGGACGCTATATTTTGCAGTATGAGGAGAACGAAGCGGATCCCGTGCTGGTGGCCTTCAACGACCGCTTCAAAGGCTTTTTCCCCACCATGACCACCATTCAGCTGGTCAATGTGACGGATGCCTCCGCCTTGTTCTACAGTTTGGAGATCGGCAATATCAGCTTTGCCTTTGACGACCTGTCCAGCGGCAAATATACCCGTGTGAATGCGACCATCTCCGAGTACCCCATGAACAATCTCGTTTACCTCGGCATGAATCAGGATGACTCCGCACTGGCGATTCCGGCGGTGCGACAGGCGATCGAAGCGGCCATCGACCGGGAGGATGTCCTGAACGTGGCGTTTCAGGGACACGCAGCTGTGACCCATACGCCCTTCAATCCCCTCTGGACTGAGGCGTCCGCCTATGAGGGCGAGTGGACAAAGGGGGAAAAGACGGCGCAGGAGATTCTGGAGGAAGCCGGCTTTGACAAGATCAACAGCTACGGTGTGCGCAACAACGGCAGGATAAGCCTGAATTTCACAATGATCGTCCCCGAGGATAACAATTTCAAGTGGATGACGGCGCAGCAGATCGCCAAAAAGCTCAAGACGCTGAACATCAAGGTCAATATTACCGCAATGCCTTCGGAACAGTTTTTGACCGAGGTGGAGCTGGGACACTTCGACTTGTACGTTGGGGAGGTGGCGCTGTCTGCCAACATGAGCATGGACGCCTTTTTCGGCGGTTCCGGCGCCATGGCGCACGGCATTTGGGCACGGACGGCGGCGGACGCCTACTACAGCTTCCTTGCGGGGGAGATCAATTTCAACGCATTCATGGAGGCTTTCAAGCAGGATATGCCCTTTGTGCCGCTGTGTTTCCGCAAGGGGATCGTGGCAAGCGTCAAGGAACTGCAAAATACACAGAATGCCCGATACGGCGATTTGTACGAGGACATCGAGGACTGGCACTTCTGACGCACGCATATTTTTCCGCCCGTGGGACATACTTCCATTGAAACGGAGGCATGAACCATGATTACGGGGATGCAATATCTCGATGCGGTGCGGGATGCCCACACGTTGCTGTGTGCGCACCAAAACAAGCTCAATGCCATGAACGTGTTTCCCGTCCCGGACGGCGACACGGGCACCAATATGCTGCGCACCCTGTCCGGTGTGCTGGAGCTGACGGCTTCGTCGTCTGATGCGCTGTCCGATGTGTCCGACAGGGTCGCCTCTGCCATGCTGGAAAAAGCACGGGGCAATTCCGGCATCATGCTTTCTTTGCTGTTCCGAGGCATTTCGGTTTGTTTTCAAAAAGCCGTTATGGCAGGCGGTGAGATGCTGGCGCAGGCGCTGTCTGCGGCGGCGGACTGCGCATGGAACGCTGTTCCCGACCCGCAGGAGGGTACCATCCTGACCGTTGCACGCTTTGCCGCCGATGCGGCACAGGCCGTGCCGAAAAAAACGGTGCAGACGGTCATCACTGCGGCTTGTGCAGGGGCTTTGCAGGGCTTGCAGAAAACGACCGCCATGCTGCCGCCGCTGCAAAAGGCGCAGGTGGTGGATGCCGGCGGGTACGGATATTTGCTCGTCCTGCACGCCTTTGCCCGGCGGTTCGGCGGCACCTATACGGTACAGACCTTTTCGGGAGCGGTCGATATGGGGCAAACGGTTCCCGGCTACAAGTACTGCACAGAGCTTTGGATCCGACAAAAACAGCCGACTGCGGGAACGGCGGAACTGCAAAATTTTCTTTCCCATTGCGGCGACTGCGGCACGGCCGTGTCACAGCAGGGCAGGATCAAGGTGCACGTGCACACCGATGCGCCGTGGCGTGTGCTGGAAAAGGCTCTGGAGTATGGAAACGTATACGACATAAAAATCGACGATATGGCCGAGCAAGTCGGTCAAAGAGGATAGCTATGGATCTGCAAACGGATATTCAGTATCTCAAGGGCGTTGGGGAGAAACGTGCGGTGCTTCTGCGCAAGCTGGGAATTTGTACCGTGGATGACCTGCTGCATTTTTATCCCCGCACCTACGAGGATTGGACAAACATTCGCACCATCGAAGAAGCCGCCATCGGCGAGACTTGCTGTGTGCGGGCCGTGGTGGATCGCAAACCCATCGGTGTGCGCATCCGCAAGGGCATGACCGTGTTTAAAACAGATGTTACCGATGGCAAAAGTTTGATGCAGATCACGATTTTCAACAACCGCTTCCTTGCGGAAAAGCTGGAGACGGGGGAGGAATACCTGTTTTTCGGACGGGTCAGCGGCAATCTTTGGAAAAAAGAGATGGTCTCTCCCATGGCGGAAAAGCCGCAGTCGGCAGAACGCATCCATCCTGTCTATCGCCTGACCGAGGGGCTTTCCGGCCGTACCGTGGAGCGTCTGGTTTCTGCGGCATTGGAGCATTGTGCGGCGCAGTGTGCGGAAACACTGCCCCAATCCATTCGGGATACATATTGCCTTTGCGGCATACGGGACGCCTTGTATAACATCCATTTTCCGCCCGATGCGGACTACGCCGATCACGCCCGCCGCAGGCTGATCTTTGAGGAACTGCTGACGCTCACCCTGTCCATGCGCAGTATGCGCACACGCAATCGTGCACGGACAGAATGTGCGGCGCTGAACGATTGTACAGCGGCATTTTTAAACACTTTGCCCTTTGTGCCCACGGGCGCACAAAGCAGAGCGGTACAGGCAATTGCGGCGGATATGGCACGCAATGTGCCGATGAATCGCCTTTTGCAGGGGGATGTGGGCTCGGGCAAAACGGCCGTTGCGGCGGCGGCAGTGTATCTGGCGGTGCACAACGGGATGCAGTGTGCGTTCATGGCGCCGACGGAGATTCTCGCCATGCAGCACTTTAAGACACTGTCCGCTTTTTTTGAGGATAGCGATATCCGCATCGCTCTGCTGACCGGCTCCGCAAAGGCGTCGGAGAAACGAAAGATATACGCCGCCTTGCAAAGCGGGGAGATCCATGTGCTGGTGGGTACCCATGCCCTGATCACGCCCGAGGTGGTTTTCCACAGATTGGGCTTGGTCATCACGGATGAACAGCACCGTTTCGGTGTGGAGCAGAGGGCAGCGCTGGGGGAAAAGGGCGACAACCCGCACCTGCTGGTCATGTCGGCAACGCCGATCCCCCGCACCCTTGCGCTGATGATCTACGGCGATCTGGATGTGTCCGTGCTGGACGAACTGCCGCCCGGGCGAAAGCCGGTCAAGACCTATGCCGTCACCGGAGAAAAGCGGGAACGGGTTTGGAACTATGTGAAAAAATATCTCGACAAGGGGATGCAGGGCTACATCGTCTGTCCCTTGGTCGAGGAGGGGGAGCTGCCCTTGGCGGCGGCAGAGGAATACGCCGCACAGCTGCGGGAAGGACCGTTTCACCGGTATGCGGTGGGGCTGATGCACGGGCGCATGAAGCCCAGAGACAAGGAAGAAGTCATGCGAAACTTTGCGGACAGAAACATACAGCTTCTCGTTTCCACCACCGTGATCGAGGTGGGCGTGGATGTGCCCAATGCGGCGATCATGGTGATTGAAAATGCGGAGCGCTTCGGACTTTCCCAGCTGCACCAGCTGCGTGGACGCATCGGCAGGGGACAGGCGGAATCCAGCTGTATTCTCATTTCCGACGCACAGAACGACGAGGCGTTGCGCCGTCTGCGGATCATGACGCAGACCAATGACGGCTTCCGCATTGCGGACGAAGATCTGAAAATGCGAGGACCCGGCGACTTTTTCGGTGCCAGACAGCACGGCTTGCCGCAGATGAAGATCGCCGATATGCTCGAGCAAACGGAGCTTGTCCATGAGGCGGGCGAAGCGGCGGAAAAGCTGCTGCGGGAAGATCCGAATCTGTCTGCGCCGGAGCACAGGGCGCTGTGTGCGGCGGTGGAAAAACTGTTTGCAAAAATCGGCAGCAGCGGCATGAATTGATTCCATGCCCTGCCGGGAAGAAAAAACTTGCCCTAAACGATATTTTTTGATATAATACTCCATATGCGAGAAAGAACGGAGGTGCGAAACGTGTACAAACGAATAGCCTATTTCGGCTTGATGACCCGCTTCCATGTGCGCCACTGGGTGCGCAGAGCGGCGTATGCACTGCGCAAGCCTTTTTATGCCGTTTTTTCCTGGGTCTACATTCTCTTTGCCGCCGTTGACTTTTTTGTTGTGCGTTCCGCAAAAAACTTCCGTCGAGAGTGGAAGTATCTGCGTGCCGAGATGCACAGTGCATCTGCGCATCTGCACAAAGCGTTCAAAAAGAGTACGGCCACGTGGTTTTCCGTGCTGTTTCATTATATCGTCAAGGCGTTCCAAAAACATCGGCGCTTTTTCCGTGCGGCATTCAACACAGTCTTGCCTGTATTGATGGCGGTGGTGCTGGTGCTGGAGATCCACCAGTGGTCAGAGTTTACCTATGCGCTCAAGGTGATCTACGGCGGCGAGACGATCGGCTATATATCCAACGAGTCCGTTTATCTGCAAGCGAGAAATCTGGCGGTGGAAAAGCTTTCCGTCGGAATGGATGAGGCGGAGCGAGCCGACCTTTTGGAAACGCCGAAATATGAGCTGTCTTTGGTCTCGGTCAACAAGCTGGTCGATACCACCATCCTGAGCGACAATCTGATTCAGGCATCGGACGCCAACATCACCAACGCCTGCGGGGTGTTTATCGACGGGGAATTTTTATGTTCCGTCAAGAACGAAAATGATGCCCGCAGTGTGTTCAATGCCATTCTCGACCGGCAGGAAAATGTGCCGTCCGGCGCAACGGTGGGCTTTGTGCAGTCGGTGGACTATGTACAGGGACTGTACCCGGACAACAGCAATTCCATGTGGGACGCCGAAAAGCTTGCACAAAAACTGGACACGGTCAAGGAACCGGCCAAGTATTACATCGCACAGCCGGGCGATTCCTTCTCCCGCATTGCGGCGATCCATGGGCTGACGGTCAGTGAATTGAAGGCGCTGAACCCCGAACTGGGCGATACCATCCTTGTGGGCGCCCGAATGCTGGTTGCCAAGGAAGTGGAATATGTCACCCCCAAGGTCACCGTGCTGGAGGTACGTACCGAAGAGGTGGACTACAAAACAGAAACCACGACCAATGCCAAGCTGTTTTCCGGCGACCGCCGTGTCATTCAGCCGGGCGAAAAGGGCGTGGATCAGGTGACGATCAGCGTGACGACGGTGAACGGACAGATCTATGACTGGGAAGAGATCGACCGTGTGACGATTAAGCAACCCATTACGGAAAAGGTCGAGGTCGGTACAGCCAAGGCGGGCACAGCCGGCTACTACGGCGGCACGTTCTCGGCCAAGGGCTTTATTTGGCCGTGCCCCACTGCGCGCATGATCAGCCAGTATTTCGGCAACAAGGGGCACAAGGGGCTGGATATCACCACCAGCGGTGCTCTGGGCAAGCCCATCGTTGCCGCCGCCTCCGGCGTTGTGGAGATCGCAGGCTCCACCGGTAACAGCTATGGACAGCAGGTTTTGATCAACCACGGCAACGGCGTCAAGACGCGGTATGCCCATTGCGTGTACGGCTCCATCCGTGTGCGTGTCGGACAGCAGGTCACAGCAGGACAGCAGATCGCCTCCATCGGCTCCACCGGCAATTCCACCGGACCGCATCTGCACTTTGAAGTGATCGTCAATGGCGTGGTAACGAACCCGTTGAAGTACGTCTCCCGATAAAGCATCCCCTTTACAGATTTTTTCAGTCTGTAAGGGGGTTTTTGTTGCTTTTCCACAAAATGTATGCTACACTGTAAAGGAGAATTGGTACGGGGTTTCCGTCCTTTATGCTTGTAAGGAGGCGTTTTTGGTGAAAAAGATTTTGGCAATCCTGCTGAGCGTTCTTTTTTGTGTTTGCGCTGCTCCCGTCACATTTGCGGCGGATACGGGCACCACGGTCTACGTGGACAGCGTCGGCGGCAGTGATGCAAACAGCGGCAAAAGCGATGGGGATGCATGGAAAACTCTGGAAAAAGCATCCGAAACTACCTATGAACCGGGCAGCAAAATTCTACTCAAGGCGGGTTCTATCTTCAACGGCAGCTTCACGGCGCACGGAAACGGCACGGCGGATAATCCCGTAACCCTCGGCGTCTACGGCGACGTGGAGAGTCTAGGAAAGCCTGTGATTCGCTCCGATGAGGATGTTATTTTGCTGAATTTGCACAACGTCAGCGGCTGGTGCGTGCAGCAGATCGAATTCACTGCGCCCAACGGCAAGGGCATCTACATTACGGCAGACGGCGATGGTATGACCACCGATATCACCGTGCAGGACTGCGTGTTCCACGACATATATTATAAACGCTGTGAAAGCTATAGCGGCGGT
>JAQXLO010000123.1 GCA_029012165.1 Oscillospiraceae bacterium
AGGCGTCCCGAATCGCCTTGGCGAAGCGTTCACGCTCGACATCCTCCTCGTCGTGGATATGAACATCGCTCACGACCATAAAGCGCAGTACAGGGGTGAAGTTTTTTTCGTTTTTCATGGTTACAGGCACATCCTTTCAAGCAAGGCGTGCGCCGCAATTTGTGCGGTGCTGCCTTTAGATTTTTCGCAGGAAAGCGAACATGACGTCCAAAGCGGCGTCGGAGGCTCTTTGCAGAGAGTCGGTGTAGTCACGGTCGGACGATTCGTCGCCGTTGTCGGACATGGCACGAATGACGCAGAACGGCGTGTCGTTGACGTAGCAGACGTGACCGATGGCGCCGCCCTCCATTTCGCAGGCAATGGCGTTAAAGTTCTCTTGAAGATAGGTTTTTTTCGCCGAGCTGTGGACGAAGCAGTCGCCCGAAGCGATGACGCCCGTTTGTCTATGCAGACCGAGGGAATCACAGGCGTTTTCAAACAGCGTCACATACGGTGCGGCGCAGGGGAAGTTGATGACGTTGATGCCGGAAATCAGCCCCACAGGGTCACCCAAGGGGGAGGTGTCCATGTCGTGCTGGACGACGCTGTCGGCCACGGCGATGTCGCCGATGTTGAGGTCGGGGGAAGTCGAGCCTGCCACGCCGATGTTGACGACCAAATCCGGGTGGAAGGTCAGGATCAACGTCTGCGCACACAATGCGGCAAAGACTTTGCCGATACCGCACACGGCGGCAATCACTTCGACGCCGTCCAACGTGCCTCGGACGAATTCCACGCCGCTGATAACGGTCACGCTCGTGTCGCAAAGCTTCGCTTTCAGCGCGTCGATTTCGGATTTCATGGCGCCGATGACACCGATCAGGGGTTTATTGTTTGTAGGCAAAGGTCATGTCCTCCCATTCGGATAAAATTTTGCCGTAGTTCCGCATCTCCGCCTTGGCGGCGGCGAGAGACAGGTTTTTGTAGTTGCCGCACTCCTTGCGGGAGGCGCCGAATACTTCGCCCTCGTAGGCGAGAATCTGGTCGATCACCGTGCGGGTACAGCGAAAGACCTCCTCGGGCGTTCTGTCCTTGACCAGCAGATAGAACCCGGTCTGACAGCCCATGGGACCGAAGTAGACCACATCATCCCGAATCTCGCTGCTTCGCACAAAAGTGGCAAACATATGCTCCACGCTGTGCATGGTCAGGTTGTCCATATAGGCGCCCGTATTCGGCTTTCTCGTGCGCAGGTCGTAGGTAATGATATTGCCGTCGATGCGGGAGATGTAGAAGCCGGGCTCCAGCAGGTCATGGTCGATTTTAAAGCTTTCAATTTTGTCAGGCGTTCCCATAGTGCCGTTCCTTTCTGCAAAGATTTTCGGGAAATATTATACAGGATGCGTGCGGGAAAGTCAACCGAAAACCAAAGGGACTGCGGTGTTTTGACCGCAGCCCCGGAAAAGTCTATTGTTTGCTGAACCGGTCTTCCACCAGCTTCAGGAACGATGCGTGTATGCGTGTGTCGTCCGTCAGCTCGGGGTGGAAGGCAAGACCGATCTGGTTTTGGTATCGAACGGCGACAATGTTTCCGTCCACTTTCGCCAAAGTTTGCACGTTTTCGCCGGCGGCGGAAATATACGGCGCACGGATAAACACGAGGGGATAGTCGGCAATGTCCCCCACATCGGCGGTGGCGGTAAAGCTGGAAAGCTGTCTGCCGTAGGCGTTGCGCTTGACGCACACGGGCAGGGTGGCGAGGTGGGTCGTTGCATCGCCGTCGAGATGTTCCGCCAAAAGGATCAGTCCCGCACAGGTGGCAAGAACGGGCAGTCCGTCTGCGATCATGGCTTTTAACGGCTCGAAGATCTCCAGCTTGTGCAGCAGCTGTCCCTGCACCGTACTCTCCCCGCCGGGGAGAACGATGCCGTCGATCCCTTGCAGATCCGTCTTTTGGCGCACCTGAATGCAGGACACGCCGAGCCGTTGGAGCATCGCTTCATGTTCGATAAATGCCCCTTGGACGGCAAGTACACCGATTTTCATCCTCACTGTCCTCTTTCTTCCATAATCAGACGGATTTCATTTTCGTTGATGCCGACCATCGCCTCGCCCAAATCTTCGGAAAGCTTGGCGATCAGGTGTGCATCCTGATAATTGGTGACCGCCTGCACGATCGCCGATGCACGCTTGGCGGGATTGCCGGACTTGAAGATGCCGGAGCCGACAAATACGCCGTCTGCGCCCAGCTGCATCATCAGTGCGGCATCTGCGGGCGTGGCAACGCCGCCGGCGGCAAAGTTAACCACGGGCAGTTTTCCGTTTTCCTGCACATAGACGACCAGCTCGTAGGGCACCTGCAGCTGCTTGGCTTCCTCGAAAAGCTCGTCCTTGCGCATGGAGGTGATCTTGCGGATTTCGGCGTTCATCTTGCGCATATGGCGCACGGCCTGCACCACATCGCCGGTGCCGGGTTCGCCCTTGGTGCGGATCATAGATGCGCCCTCGTTGATGCGGCGCAGTGCCTCGCCCAGATCCCGTGCGCCGCAGACGAAGGGCACACGGAACTGTGTCTTGTCAATGTGGTACAGGTCGTCCGCAGGGGAGAGTACCTCCGACTCGTCAATGTAGTCGATCTCGATGGCCTCCAAAATCTGCGCCTCCACAAAGTGTCCGATGCGGCATTTTGCCATGACCGGGATGCTAACGGCCTGCTGAATACCCTTGATCATTTTCGGGTCGCTCATTCTGGAAACGCCGCCGGCGGCACGAATGTCGGCGGGAATGCGCTCCAGCGCCATGACGGCACAGGCGCCTGCCGCTTCGGCAATTTTGGCCTGCTCCGGTGTGGTGACGTCCATGATCACGCCGCCCTTGAGCATCTGTGCCAACCCTTTGTTCAAACCGTATTGTTTATCGTTCATTGTAAAGCCTCCTTGCATTTTTGTACAGTATACAGCACATCTGACCATATAGAAATATCCAAAATCGGAACATATTATATAATCAGAAAAAGGAGACTGTCGTGCATACGCTCGGACGCACTGAAAACCAAAAGCAGTATTTTTATTTTTTCTTATCCAGAATTTTTAATTACGTTCTATTGACAGGTATGGGATTATTGCGTATAATAAACAAAAATATTCAGGAGGCGTTATTGTGAAAAAGATTCTCAGCATTTTCTTGGCAATTCTCATGGCATTCTCGTGCCTGACTGTTTCGTTTGCGGCGCAAGCGCAGCCGGATCTGAGTCAGTACACCCCGAGCAAGGTCAATTTCCACCTGTTCCCCAAAAAATCCGCAGACAAGCTTGCGGATCGATGCACCTCTGTCCTGTCCGCTCTGATTGATGTTGCTTTCAAAGCGGATCCCGATTTTGACAAGGTAGACGATCTTGTCTCCAACAAGACTTTCAAGTATTTCTTCATGGTCTTTTATGAGGACATGACCCCCGCCGAGTGCGCAGACGTTCTCCCGCAGGACAGCTTTGCCGGCGCCAAGGAAGTGCTCAACGCTGCGCAGAGCTGGGATGAGGTCACGTTTAAAAGCGGCGACTTCGACTTTGAGGATGGAGATTTTGACGGCTTTTTG
>JAQXLO010000124.1 GCA_029012165.1 Oscillospiraceae bacterium
TTATCGTTTCCGCCCGTATCGGCAGTCGGCGCAATGACCGTGTCCGTTCCGCTTGTATCTATCGTCTCCTCCTGTGCAGCGTTATCCATGGCACTGCCCTCGGCGTTGGAGCCGTAGGATGTCCACGGGTTGGGCACGGTGCTGTCCGTGCTGCAGGCATCGGACATGATCCAAACATGCCACTCCTCGGAATAGGTGGAGCTGGGCGTCAGGGAAAAGGGCTGCCCGTCCTCGTTATTCTGGAAAGAGCCGTGCTCGTCAAACTTTTTGCTGAACACAACAATTTTTTGACCGTCGTTGTAAATGCCGGGGGCCGTGGGCTTCTCGATGACGCCCGTGTCCTTGAGCCAGTCCACCATCTGCATCCACTGGTCGCGGCCGTACTTGTAGCCCTCCCGCAGGGGCGGGTTCTCATATTTGCTTATGTCATCATGGTCATAGTTTCTGCCGAACGCCTTGCTGGGGGCAATCTCCTGCTCGGGACCGATAATCAGGGCAAAGGTGTCCAAATTGGTACGGGAGCCGTGATCCAGTCCCCACTCATAAATAGTATTGGGATAGGTGCTGACCACCTGATAGAGGGAGCTTTCCTCGTCGCAGTTCAGCTCCGCCGCCTGCGAGCCGGTGGAGGGGGTCAGGGTGACGCCGGGGACATAAGTGTTCCTGTTCGTTTGGAAAAGTTCGATTAGACCGTTCGACCCTGTGGTGTTGTAGGCCGTGGTGTTCCAATAGGGGATATCGCTTTGGGCATACTGGACGTATTTCCTATCGTTGGTGAACGCAGGATCCTCGAAGTCACCGTTTTGCAGCATATTGGACGTCTCGGCGTTGGCAAACAACATCACACCGGCCACGCCGGAAGCGACGATCCCGACGACCAGTATTGCGGATAGGATTTTCTTTGCCGTTGTTCCCATAAATGTTCCTCCCTAGGACGCAGTTTTACCTCTAATGATACTGTATAAAGCCAAATATATATAAAGCAAAAAATCAAATGAAACTGCTCCATAATTATTCATTTTTAGAGTAACACAAAAACGTCTAATTTGTCAAGTTTTTTCGAGCCGATGCGACACAAAAAGTATCTACTTTCCCGTGAATGTTCAGGCAGAAACATCAAAATGCCCTTTGCAAAGCAAAATCCCGACAGCCGAGGCCATCGGGAAACTTTGCGAAGATGTGGGGCTGCACCGCATTTTGTGCGCTGTCGCCTTATTTTTCACGCACGACACTGTCCACGCCCAAGGCGTTGTGCAGGGCATTGGCGGCGTAGTCGTTGTACTGGATGATGTACTCCGGCGGCGGCGTGATGCTGCTTGCGGTGAGTATGGTGTCCTGCGCATCGAAGGTGAATACCTCCAGCGTCGGCACCTCAAACCGTTCTTTTTTCATCTCAGATCACCGTCCTCAAAAAACTGAATATGACGCCTTTCATCATGCTGCGCAGGGAATTGTCGCTGCTGACGCCCGAAGCATCGGAAATAACCTGAATCACCTTTTCGTACATCGGATAATGGCTGTTGGTTCTGTAGCCGTCTGACGTGCTGACGAGGGTCGTCTTGCCGCCGGTCACGGCAAAGCCGGTCTGCTCACGATTTACAAAAATCTCTGCCGTGGCGCCGTCCGCCGTGAACACGCCGTCGAAAATGAAGGCGTAGGTCTTGCCCTCCTTCACGTCTGCCGCAGACCAGTAGCAGGAGACCGTGCGCTCCTCGGTCGTCTTGTAGATGCTGCCCTTGTTGTAGATCACGTCTGCGGAATCGGTCATCACCGGCGTTTCCTCGTGGGGGATGTTGCCGTAGTAGGCTTCATTCGTCACGTCGCCGATCTTGATGTAGGAACCGGCAGGGATCGTCAGGTCAACACGGATCACGCCGGCATTGTCCTTGTTGCCCAGAGAGTAGGTCACGCCGGTGGAGATCGTGTTGCCGAAGCCGTCCGTCCGACCGGGGTCGGCGGCGTTTTTGCCGGTGCCGGCGATGGCGGAGGCAAAGTATGCCGGGACATCGTTGCTGTCGTCCCCGTCGCCGTCCACCTCTTCCTTGACGAAGGAGGTGTAGGGTCCCTGCAGGGTAACCTCGTAGTCGATCGCCTCGAACAGAGCGTAATAGGTGGTGTTGCTCGTGATGGTGACGCTCTTGGTTTCGTTGGTGTCGGGGGAATTATTGTTGTTCATGTTGGCCACGCTGGTGTACCAGCCCACAAAACGGTAGGCATCCTTGGCTGTGGCCGTGCTGGTCGCCTTGTCTACCCTGTACTTGCCCGTGACGCTGGTTTCACTCAAGGTGCCGCCGTTGGTGTTCTGCACGGCGGTCGTCTGTCCGGCTTCTCTGGTGTAGGGGATGAATTTCACCGTGTATTCGCTGATGGTGAATCGGGCGTAGTAGGTGGTGCCGTCCGTGTCGGCGCTGACCGCCGGCTCAAAATATGCCTCGGCAGAAAGCTTGTTGCCGTCCGCATCGTACCAGCCGGCAAAGTCATAGTAGGGTCTGCGGGAGGCGGTGGAGCCAACGGTTCCCCCCTCCAAATACTTGCCCTCCTCGGGATCCACAATACCGCCGGTATTGCTGTTGATAAAGGTGCCGGGATTGGTCTTATCCTCCGTCTGCGGCACAAAGTAGACCACATAGGACTCCTGGAAGCGGGCGTAGTAGGTGGTGATGGGCTGTTCGACATTGTAGACCACGGTGTCCCGGGCGGTGTTGTACTTGGAGTCCGGCACTTCGTTGCCGTCCTCGTCGAACCAGCCGATAAATTTATACTTGCCGTTGGCGACCGCCTTGGAAACGGCCTGGGCGCCCATGGACACATCGCCTTGATAGGTGCTCAGGGTGCCGATGGCATCGTCCTCGGTATCGACCCATGCGCCGTCCGTCAGCACCTGACGGATGTAGTACTGCTTGCTGTTGGGCACAAAGTGGGCATAGACCGTGTTGACGCTCTCCTTGCCCGCCATGTAGGTGTAGACAGGGTTCATGGTCAGGAAGTTGCCGTCCGTATCGTACCAGCCCTCAAAGCTGTAGCCGGGCTTCGCCTCTGCCTTGGCCACGATGGTCTCATTGATGCCGGAGTAGTACGCCTTGCCGCCGGTACCGCCGTTGGGATTGTAGCTTTCGCCGATCTCTACATCGGAATCCGCATTCTCCACAATGGTCACGGTGCCGCCCACATCGGTCTCCTGCCACGCCATCGTCGTCTTGTCCAGCAGCTGCGGGATGAACGCCTGCCGCCACTTCCACTGGGCGACCATGGTAAGACCTGTGGCGTTTTTGTCGTAGACGGGCGTCTGGGACGTATCGGTGGGGGTAAAGACCGTTCCCGACACATCCGTTTGCTGGGTAAAGGTCTGGGGGGAATCATAAATTACAAACGGCTGGACGTCCGTATCTATCGACAGCTGGTGCTGATAGTTACAGGTGACACTGTGCTCGGGACTAATCATCAAATCGGTGCCGTCGGCGTTTTGGACAACACCCGAATCGTCGTTGACCTTCCAGCCGACAAGTCTCCAGCTGGATTTGTCCTCGACAGAATCCGGCGCCTGCGCCTGATGGGCCACAAATGGCTGAATGTAGCCCACGTTCTCACCACCCGAATCTGTGACCGTGGTCGGCTCGAAGCTGTAGACGTTGGTCTCCTCGCCCTCTTTGTTGGAGCCGGTCTCGGTACAGTAGTAGGTTTTGCCGCCGTTGGGGTCGTAGGTAATCATGGGGCTCTTGACGAACACAAAGTGCAAATCCACGGCGGAGGTGATGTTGTCCAAAGCGTACTTATAGACGATATCCCCGTCCTCGGTGGTAAACTGGATCCACTGTCCCGTTGGGTCCGTCTCGCCGTCCGGAGCTAAATGATCCTGCAAGCTGATAAAATGCGTCACGCTTTGGCACTGTCCGTCCACCATCTCCTGCACGGTATAGTACACGCCGACAAACTTCACGCTGTCCGTGTTTTTACTGGGAATCACGGCGTTGATGACCAGTGGATCCCCCTCGGTGGCATAGGCCGCAAAGCCGTTGTCCACCGTGACCTCGTAGCTGCCCTCGCCGGCGCCGCTGGTGGAGCCGTCGCTGCTGCCGACCACCGCACTGCCGTGGGTGGTGGTGCTGCCGGTCAGGGGATGGTAAAGCTGGAAGTGGATGTTGTCCAAAAAATTGCCGAAGGTGGGGTCGAAGGATGTCCAGCCTTTAGAGTTATACAAATCTAAGCGGTAGCTGTTGTACACAGAGGTGAAAGCGAAGATGGTTTTCGTCTGCGCCGTGGGCACCGTGTAGAGATAGTATTTGCTCGTATCGAAGGAGGGATTGATTGTGTTATCGTTTCCGCCCGTATCGGCAGTCGGCGCAATGACCGTGTCCGTTCCGCTTGTATCTATCGTCTCCTCCTGTGCAGCGTTATCCATGGCACTGCCCTCGGCGTTGGAGCCGTAGGACGTCCACGGGTTGGGCACGGTGCTGTCCGTGCTGCAGGCGTCGGACATGATCCAAACATGCCACTCCTCGGAGTAGGTGGAGCTGGGCGTCAGGGAGAAGGCCTGCCCGTCCTCATTATTCTGGAAAGAGCCGTGCTCGTCAAACTTTTTGCTGAACACAACGATATTTTGACCGTCGTTGTAGATGCCGGGGGCTGTGGGCTTTTCGATGACGCCCGTATCCTTGAGCCAGTCCACCATCTGCATCCACTGGTCGCGGCCGTACTTGTAGCCCTCCCGCAGGGGCGGGTTCTCGGAACTGCCCAGGTCACCCGGATTGTAGCCTTGGCCGTAGGATTTGCTGGGAGCGATCTCCTGCTCGGGACCGATAATCAAAGCAAGAGTGTCCAAATTGGTACGGGAGCCGTGATCCAGACCCCACTCATAAATAGTATTGGGATAGGTGCTGACCACCTGATAGAGGGAGCTTTCCTCGTCGCAGTTCAGCTCCGCCGCCTGCAAGCCGCTGGAGGGGGTCAGGGTGACATTGGGGATATAGACGCCCTTGTTTGTGCGGAAATACTCGATCTTGCCGTTTGTTCCGTCCGTGTTGTAGGCGGTGGTGTTCCAATAGGGGATCTTGCTCTGCTCGTACTGGATGTAGTTGCTGCCGGTAAACGCAGGATCCTCGAAGTCGCCGTTTTGCAGCATATTGGATGTCTCGGCGTTGGCAAACAGCATCACGCCGGCCACGCCGGAAGCGATGATCCCGACGACCAGTACTGCGGATAGGATTTTCTTTGCCGTTGTACCCATAAGCTTTCCTCCCTCGGAGAAATCGTTTACATTTCCTGATACTTGTATTCAAAAAAGAAAAATCAAACGATACTGCTTCATATTTTTCAACTTTTAGAGTAACACAGAAATGTCTGATTTGTCAAGTTTTTTCGAGAGATTCCGACACGAAAAAGTGTATTCATTTTTGCAAACTTTTGTGGATAAAGACGAAAAGACCCGACGAACGGTGATTCGTCAGGTCTTGGATCGCAGCGCCGCCCATACCCTTTGCCAAAGGCGGAGCACCCTGCGCTTTTGCCGCCGGTACAAGCGGCGAAGCGGGAAAGCAGCCGCCTGAATGCGGGCATAGAGCTTATAGGAAAGCGACTGCGCAGATATAATTTTTTTGCCGCGCCGAACCTGCGTCAGCACGCCGAGAATGTCCGTTTGCCGCACCCACTCGCCGCTCTCGCAGTTGTCCCCGGCGATGAAGTACATCCCGTCCGCCCGCAAGCGCAGGATGCGGTGCAGAACCAGCGTATCATCCTCCCGGCGAAACAGTACGGCGTCATATTTTCGGAAGGGCGGCTCCCGGCGCTCGATGCACGAAATATCTTTCCCCTCCCGCAAAAGCGGACGCATACTCACGCCGACGGTCGTTCGGCACAGCACGCCACGCTCCAGGAGTTCCTTTTCCGAAGTTGTCTGCATATGCGTCCCTCCGCTCACATCTCAAGCAAGCCCTCGGCGGCAAGCTTGTCGATCAGCTGCTGCACGCAGTGAAGCGCTTCCTGCGCCGTGACGCCGTCATATTTCTCCGTGAGTGCCTGTGCGATCTCCTGCGCCGTTTTGCCCGCTTCGATGCCGTTCCAGATGTCGCATCCGGTCTTGTTGAGAAAAGCTATGCCGTTGAAGTCCTGCAAGGCGCTCTCGGTGGGCACTACGGCATACATCCCCGCCACCTTTTGCAGTACCATATCCTTTTTGATCCGCATACGGCGCATCTCCTTTCCATCCCTGTAAACTGTTCGAGAACAGTATGCCATGATTGCGCCCCAAAGTCAACACCCGTTCTCTGCCAAAGAAAACGACTGCCGTGCTTCGCACAAAACGAAACACAGCAGTCCTGCTGTTGACAACACTGCACAATCGTGGTGCTGCCTCAGAAAAACAATGCACGCAAGCCGTCCAACAGGCACAGGAGCCGCTCCCCCAATGCCAGCCGGCTGTCCCGGAGCACCAGCGTATAGCCCAAATCCTTGACGGGGAGGAAGGTCGCCGTTTCAAATGTGCCGTCCTCCCGGGCGCCGTTGGGGCTGTGCAGACACAGCGTCAGCTGTCCGTTTTTGTCGGTAAAGAGCATACCGTGTCCGCCGTTTTCTTCAAAGCCGCCGCCCCGTCTGAACAGGCGGGACAGCTGGTGGTGCCACTCGCCCGTGATGCTTTTCGCCGTTGCCATGCCCACACAGTAGCTCTGCTTGGACAGGTTCGACCAGAGCATCACCAGTCTGCCTGTTTTGGTACGGTACACGAAAGGACCGTCCGTCACCTTGTTGCCGTCCGCCCAACGGGGATCATCGGCACGGAAAATGGTCTTGGGCTGTGAGACAAACCGGGACAGATCCTCGCTCATCTGCGCCACCGCCATGCGCCCGATCTCGTCCTCGTTGCTCGTCCACTCCTGCACATACACCATGTACGGCACCCCGTTTTCCACATACAGTGTGCCGTCGATGCTGTCCGCATCATGGGGCGTGATGTGCCCGCTGCTGATCTCGGCAAAGGGTCCCATGGGACTGTCCGCACGGAACACGGAAACGCCTCTGTGCCCGGTGGACTGGGCATAGTAGGTGGCGAACAGGTAGAAGCTGTCGCCGTAGGCGTGGCACTCCGGCGCCCAGAAATCCTTCACGCCGTCAAAGTCGTCGGGCGCCGTAAAAACATTGTACGGTCCCGCCCAATTCTCCAGATCGGGGCTGACGTAGCAGCCGTAGCCCCTGCCGCTCGCCGCACCGGTGCCGTACATATAGTACAGACCGTCGTGCAGCAGCACATAGGGGTCACGGATGCGGATTTCGGCTGTCTTTTTATCATACTGCATGGCATCCTCCGCAAATGCAAACTGCGCCGCCGTCATCATCAAGACGACCGCCAGAATCACACTGACGATTCGTTTCATTCGGAGACAACCTCCGCCTTGTCAATCACGATGGGCACCGTGGGGCTGGAGATGTTGCCGTCCGAACCCATGACACGCTTGATCTTCAGGAAATCGTTCACCGTCTCCATGCCGTCCACAACCTTGGCGAAGGCGGCATACTGCCCGTCCAGAAAGCTTTCATCCCCGTAGCAGATGAAGAACTGGGAGGACGCAGAATCCATGTCGGCACTGCGTGCCATGGACACAACGCCGCGGGTGTGAGACAGGGTATTTTGGGTAAAGCCGTTTTGGGAAAATTCGCCGTAAACCGTTTCGTCCGATCCGCCTGTGCCGGTTCCCTCGGGGTCGCCGCCCTGCGCCATGAAGCCGTCCACCACACGGTGGAAGGTCAGGCCGTCATAGAAGCCCTCCCGGACAAGCTTTACAAAGTTGGCAACCGTCTGCGGAGCATACTCGGGGTACATCTCCATGGTAAAGGTGTCACCGTTTTCCATGGTGAAGCGCACCAGCTGATGGGTGCCGTCCGTGGGAACGTCCGCCCCCTCGGTTTTCTTTCCGCAGCTGCAAAGCAGCGTCAGCGCCATTGCGCCGACCAGCAGGAATGCAAGTATTCTTTTCATAGCCGTCCTCCGGTTTTATTCGTTATCCTTTTTACGATTGTATGCGAGCATACCAACCAGCATGGCGCCGAACAGCACGCAGGCTGTCACCACGGGTGCCTCGCCGCCCAGCTTCGGCACTCTGCCGTTGGCGCCGAAGGAATACAGCACCGCCGTTTCTGCGCCGTCCGCATTCTGTGCCGCCGGCTGTGTTCCGCCTGCGGTGCCTGTGGTGCCGGATGTCTGTACGGAGCCGCCGGACACCGTGCCGCCCTGTGCGGCGGAGCCGGAGGCGGTGCCGGCGGAGGTAACAGGCGTCGTCACGCCGGCAGAACCGGTTGTGCCCTGCGTGTCTGCGGGAGACTGGGCGTCCGTGCCGCCGCTTGCCGCACCGCTCTGGCTGCCGGAACCTGTGTCGGCGGAACCCGCATTGCCGGAGCCTGTATTGCCGGAGCCGGCAGTGTCGGAACCCTCGCCGGGCTTCGTGGTGCCGCCGCCGATGACCACCGGTTCTTCATCGGAATAGAGATCAAAATCGTCAAAGCCCATTTCTGTTGCCGCAAGAACCACCGGCACGGTGTCCAGATCCTCCGCCGTGGCAAGGATCTCATCATTGCGCGGCAGGAGCGGGCACTGCTTGCCCGTCTTTTTGATGGCAAAGCTGTCGATGCGTTCGGCGGCGCCGTCCTCGCCCACGGTATAGGCGTCAAAGTACAGCGTATTGCCCTTGACCTGAATAGCGGAGAACACCGACTGCATGGTGTCCACCAGTTTTTCCGCCCGGGGGAACAGTTTGTCGGTCTGCTTGACGTCCTTGACGGCGTAATTTTTCACGCCTGCACAGCCGCTGATGACATAGAACGTGCCGTAGGGATCTATCTTGGCGTTGTAGTCACGGCCGTTCTAGGTCAGGGTCTCGGTCTTGGATCTGTAGACATGGTTGTTGTACATGGAATCGGTGCGCAGATACACATGGTCGTGTCCCTCCAGCACCATGTCGATGCCCAGCTCCGGGAACAGGCGCTTGAACTGCTTGCGCATGGCGACAACTTCCTTGTCGTCGTAGTGGGAGCCGTTGGAGTAGGGCGCCTTGTGCAGAACAACGATCTTCCACTGGGCATCACTGCCGTTGGCGCTGTCCCGCAGCCAGTTCAGCTGCGTTTCGGAAAGCCCCTCCTTGGAGGTGGCGTCGTTGGTGTTGAGCACCATGAAGTGGACGTTGTTGTAGTCGTAGTCGTAGTACACGCCGCTGTCCGTATCCTGTTCGGGTACATTGGGCAGGATGAAGTTCTCATCCAGTGCGGCGCCTTTCTTTTCGTGGTTGCCGGTGGTGGGCATATAGACGGTGCGCAGGAGCACGTCCGAGGAAACATCCGTCAGCCATTTCCACTGGTTGACATTGGTGCCGTTGTCCACCTGATCGCCCGTGCTGACCACAAGATCGGTGTCGGGGTAGATGGAGAACGCCGTTTTCAGCACCGTGTGGAACCGCTCATACTGCTTGGCGTTCTGGGACTGGGGGTCGGTGGTGTGCAGGAAAGTGACCGTGTCGGAATTGTCTGCCGTCTCGATCACGCCCGCCTCGCTCCACCAATTTCTGGAAGCGTCACCCACACGGTAGCAGTATTTCGTGCCGGGCGTCAGCCCTGTCAGGGAAACGGTGTGGCGGTTCAGCGGCTCTTTGGTGGGCATAAAGCCGACAATGCCCAGATCCACACCGGGGAAGGAGCGGTCGTGCCGCTCAGTGATCGCCGTCACGCCCGAGGTGGTGGGCGTACCGCTGAAGCTCGGCGTCTCACTGTAGGGTACAAGCTCGATGTCCGAGCCGCTCACACTGAACTTGGTGTACCAGCTGATATTGCGCTCGGTGGCGGCGTCCTCGCCCACGGTCACGGTCACGATGGACGGCAGGCGGTAGTTGTCCCGGGAGGCAACGACCTCTTTCTGTTCCGTCGTCAGGAAACGATCCCTGTCCTCCCCATCGCCGTGTTCGGTGATCATACTGCCGACCATATACGAGACGGTATGTCCGATGGAATCCAGTTGGCTCTGGGTCAGGTATTCGCCGATGAAGTGGTCGGCGATGCCGTTGATGCTGTCGAAATCCTCGATCAGACCCAGCCCCAAAACAGAGTTGATGATGTTGGTGTAGCTCTTGTCGCCCCGGAAGATCAGCGTCAGGAACGTGTCGAGCATCGAGAATGTGCAGTGACCGAGTGTGCCGCTGGGGAAGAGGGTGTCGATGTTGAAATCCAGACTGCCCAGAAGTGTGTCCTGCAAAAGGTCGTTGAGCAGCAGATCATACAGGAAGTCGAACAGGTCGTTGGCACCCTGACGGTTTTCAAAGTAGTCGAGCACATCCATCATAAACGGATCGTCCTCGAGGTTTTGATTGCCGCCGAAAAGCATCAAAAGCGCACAGCGTGCGGCATCCTCCAGCGTGCCGGGCTTGCTCGGATCGCCGAAGCCGTAGGTGTCGATGTACTTGGTGCAGGGCAGGTCGGACACGGGAAGATCCAGACACCGCTGCACGATGTCCCGCACCATCGCCTCGGTGTGTTCCTGATCCTGAAACACCTTGGTGCAAAGCTGTTCGTCCAGATCGGCGATAAAGCTCATGACATTTTTCGCCGTGAAAATCTCAATGCAGCCGAGGCGAACGTCAATGAAACTGCTGATGAGTGCCTCCACATCGAGTCCGAACTGGGATTTAAGTGCGCCGACAAGACTGCCCTCCTGCTCCATGGCATCGAAAAGACTGTCCAAAGTATCTGTCAGAAAACCCATGACCAGATCCGCAACGCCGTCGGATGAAAAGGTCTTGCGGAAGGAATAGGTCTCGCGGAACGGCGTTTCAAAAGTTTGTCCGCGAACGGTGACGGGCTTGACGCAATCCACATCCAGAGTGCGCACGTCCGCCGTCAGATGGTCGCCCGTGTTGTCCAGAAGCACCTCACGGAAGTAGTTGGGGTACCCGGTCAGGGACGGGGTGCAGATGTCGTAGAGCACATTGCCGTTGTCCGAGACCCAGTCGGTGATGCTCACATCGTGCATATGTCCGGTGAACATCATGGACAGTCCGGCATCGGCGAAAGCCTCTGCCCTTTCCTGCCAGTCGTCCACGAGAAACGCCTGAAAAATGGAATTTTGCAGCTCAAAGTGCTGTACGATGCCGTGGTGCTCCATGCCGATGGGTGTCTCTCCGTCACGGATGGCATCTTGAATCTCCTCCAGCGCCCACGCCATCAGCTCATCCGTGATGTTGCCGTCCGTCTCCTGCACATCCTCGCCGTCAGCGGTGGCATCTGCGGTGTATTTGTTTGTGTCCAGTGCAATCAGACGGTAGCCGCCGTCCAGCTTCACGGAGTAGGACATACGTCCCGCCTGCCCCTTGGAGGGGCTGTAGGTGTGGTACGCCAGATCGTAGCCGAGATTTTGGTAAATGTCCAAAAAGTCCTCCGGGGTCGTGATGCGGGCAGACTCTTTTTTGCCGTTTTCAAAGGTGATGCCCCGGTAGTTGTTGATGTCGTGGTTGCCGTTGATGACGATCACGGACATTCCCGTATCCTTTTCAAACTGCTCCAGCCGCTGCGCCAGCTCCACGTGGTTGTCGTACTCGCCGTTGGGCGTCAGGTCGCCAGGGAGGAAAACGTACTTCATCCCGTTTTCCTTGGCGTGTTCCGCCAGCGCCGTCAGCGCAGAATCCAGCAATGCCGGCGTTTCGTAGCGCTCTTTGGAATTGGATTCGGCATAGCGCATGAACGCATCGCACCAGTTACCGGTGCACTTTTCGGAAAAATAGTGGATGTCGGAAACGATACCCACCTGCAGGGGCGCCTGTTCCGGGGCGGCAAACGCCACACAGACACTCGACAGCAGCAGCACCGCCGCCAGAAGCAGCGCCATAACGGATCTTACTGTTTTTTGCATGATGACCTCCGAATATTTAGATAGTTTTGAGGAAAGAGCCGAGATTTTTCACGATATGCGGCACGCCCTTGACGATCTTGCCGACGCCCTCCAAGGGCTTGTCGTCGTTGAGGATCTGGATAAAGCCGTCCGCCATATCCTCGCTGAACAGACCGCCGCTCATGGAAACGAAATTGCGGATCGGCGTCTGGGTTGCGATGGCCTCCGCCATGCCGGAATTGCCCTTGTCCACGGCTTTGGTCACAAAGGTGACCGCCTTATTGATCCTGCCGCCCCACTTGGTGTTTTGCGCATCCTCGATGTTGTTGGTGATGTTCAGCTTTTCACCGCTCTTCATCGGGTCGGGGATCTCGTGTCCGAGGACAGCGGCAAACTGCTCGTCGGGAACGTGCTGCACCTTGCCGGTGTAGTAGTCGGGTGCCGATTCACGGTAATCCGGAATGGGCGCATCGGGATTGGTGGACTCGATATGCACCGTACCCCGCAGACGGATATCCGCACTGGAGGCGCCCACAAGAATTTCAAACTCGCCACTCTCCACGTGCCAGTCGTGGATCATTACATTATAGTAAGCAAATGCACGCTTGCCCAAAGAAAGGGAGATGCGCTTTTCTTCGCCCGCCTTCAGGAACACCTTTTTGAACGCTTTCAGCTCCTTGACGGGGCGGAATACCGTGCTTTCCTTGTCCGCAACATAAATCTGGGCAATCT
>JAQXLO010000125.1 GCA_029012165.1 Oscillospiraceae bacterium
ATCGTCCGTCTTTCTGCTTTTCTGAAAAAATTTATGTAAAGGGGAACGTTATGATGAAAAGAATCGTTGCTGTATTTATGATAACAGCCTTGATTTTCTCCGCTTTTGCATCCACAGCACATGCCAAGTCAAACAACACCGAGCACGACTATACCATTGAAAACCCGTACAAAGCAGTGGACTGGGACAGCTGGGATCAGTACAAAGCTTCCCTGCACAGCCACACCAATGTCAGCGACGGTGTACCCACGGTTGCGGAAAGTGTGGAGGAACATTATCGTCTGGGATATGACATTCTTGCCATCACGGATCACGCTGTCCTCGGCAAGGAATGGACGAGCGACTCTCCGAATACCGTACCGATCTACCGCATGGTCAAGTTCGGCAACTCCAAGCAAAAGGCACTGGAGCCGCTTTCCGAACAACGTGCGGCAGAAATCAAAACCGGCGTCGGTCGAGACGGACGTGGAATGCTGGAAATCACCGGCGCCATGGAAGCAAACGGCGCAACGCCGATCAACGACTGCCATGTCAACACCTTTTTCTCTGACTACGGACAGGCACTCATGGGCGTTTACGGAGACTACGAAACCGTTGTCAAACAAGCAGACAAGCGTGGGGGCATCTCTTTCCTCGACCATACGGGAGAATATGTCGGTTGTGAAGACGACCCTGAGATGGCAAAACAGCCGTACTACATCAACAAATTCGCAAATATCTTTCTTAAATACGATTCCTGCGTGGCGATCGATGTCAACTCCGGCAAAAACAATCGCACACGGTATGATTATATTTTGTGGGACGAGATTTTAAAGGTCACGATCCCCTACGGCCGCAACGTGTCCTGCATTGCATTCACCGACGGTCATCACATTGATGAATACGACCGTGCATTTACCATGATGTGTATGCCGGAGAACTCTCTTTCCGCCTTCCGCACCTGTTTGGAAACCGGTGCATACTTCTCCGTCGGACGGTATGCAAGAGCCGATTTGGGCGAAGAGTTTGTCGGCGAAGGCGCTCCGCCCAAGGTTACCAAGCTGTATATTGATCAACAGGCAGACAGCATTTCCTTTGATGCCGAAGAATTTGATTACGTTCGCTGGTATTCGGACGGCGAACTCATTGCCGAGGGCAAGGATATCACCTCCCTCGATCTGGACGATTACAGCGACCGCCTCGGCTGTTATGTCCGATTTACGCTGACGGGCAAGGGCGGCATTCTGTATTCACAGGCATTCCCGATCACGGCGCCGGACATCGAACCGCAAAAGATTCCCGTATATCCCGTGGTGGACGCTTCCGTGTTTATGCGTGGATTTGTCAATGTCTTCAACTTCCTGTTCGGTTTAACACCGCCCATGCTTTTGATCCGCGGTCTGCTGTGGGGCAGAATCTGGTGGGTTTATTAAGGTATAAATCAAAAACAGCCCCGCTGGTGCAAGGGTATTTCCTGCATTAGCGGGGCTGATCTTTTGAAAAGCAAATTACTTTACATTGGCAGCAACTTTTGCCGCTCTTGTTTTTTCGATAGGCTTGGGCTGAATCTCTCCGGCTTGTGTCAGCGACCACTTGGTCAGCAGCGGACCTACCAGCTCATAGATCAAAACGCCGAACAAAACGATATTTCTGACCAAAGCGCCCGTTTCTCCCAGCGTCTGCACCGTCACCGACATTCCCAGCGCTACGCCGGCCTGAGGCAGCAGCGTGATGCCCAGATGGGTGCATACTTCCTTGCTGCAGTGCATCAGCTTCGCACTGCCGTAAGCGCCGAGATATTTGCCCGCCGAACGGAAGAGAATATACACGAGACCGATGCCAACAATCGTCCAGTCCTTGAAAACGCCCAGCTCCAGTTCTGCGCCGCTCAAGGCGAAAAATAGCACGAACAGCGGTGCCGTCCATTTGTCCACCCTGCCCATGATTTCCTCGGAAAAGTCGCAGATGTTGCAGAACACCGTTGCGAGCATCATGCACACCAACAGCGTGGAAAAGCCCAAATGTACTCTGCCTATTTGGAATTCCATTTTGGAAAGCGCCACAGTCATGATCACAAAGGTTATGGACATACTCAGGCGCTTGCTGTTGGAGTCAAAGAATTTCTCTGCAGCGGAAAACAGCAGACCCATCACTAGCCCGAGCAGCAGGGAAAGTACGATTTCCAGAACCGGATCCACCAGAATGGAGATCAGGTCAAAATTGCCCTGCAGCATGGCCTTGGCAATGCCGAAAGAAACCGAAAACACCACAAGACCTACTGCATCATCCAACGCCACAATGGGCAACAGAAGCCGTGTCAACGGACCGTCCGCTTTATATTGACGCACGACCATCAGCGTAGCCGCAGGCGCCGTCGCCGTGGCGATGGCACCGAGAAGCAGTGCCATGGGAATCGGCAGCTTATCGCCGAGAAGAAAATGCAGACCGATGAGCGCCGCATCCACAAAAATCGTTGCCGTCACAGCCTGAATGATCGCAATCACCGTTGCCTGTTTTCCTGTTTTTTAAGTTCGGACAGTCTGAATTCGTTGCCGATGGCAAAAGCGATAAATCCGAGGGCAACGTCCGAAAAAATGCCCAACGATTTCACATCGTCAATCGTCGGGAACCCCAACCCCGCAACGCCGAGTCTGCCCAGACAGTAAGGGCCGATGAGCATACCGGCAACCAGATATGCCGTGACAGACGGCAAATTGAGCCGCTTCGTCAATCGGGACATCAGAAGTCCCGCAGCAAGTGTTACGGAGATGGCAAGCAGAGTTTGCATAATGTAAGACTTCCTTTTGAAAAATTTCAAAACAAAGTTTACACCTTTATTTACAAAAATGCAAGTCCAGTTCCCGATAAAGTGTCTGAGGCTGTCGATTTCGCCGACTATCTTTTCAGCGAGGCAACCATTGCAAACAATGTATCGTAGAACGAGCGAGTCTTTTCCCCGTCCGCATTCACGCCAACCGCCGTTCCATGGTCGCCCTCTACTGTCGGCGCAACGTTCCAAACGCCCTTCTCCACATTTTCCGTATCCAAATCCTCGTGCGCTTCCCCCATGGGGTACTGTGCCGAGACGACGCTGACCAAGCCGTCATTGTCCAGCCAGCTGTCATCAATCACAATGCCGCCGCTCGTTGTCCCACGGTAAGCGCCCATCGCCAGCGCTGTGGGCATGAGAACCGGAAGGGTGGTCAAAAGCGGAACTTTGCCGCCGAGAAGAGAGCCGTCCGAAACGGTGGAATAGGCGTAGGAAAAGTAGTAAACACCCTTGACCGTCTCGATCTGCCGGTTCAGCTCTGCGGCGCCGTCGGGAGAAAGATCATAGATCGCATGATCTTTTCCCATGCTTTCCACCTCGTGCAGCGCCTGCGTTATATCCTCCTCACCACTGCCGGTGTTGTGCACGCCGAACTGATCCAACATCAGATCCGTAGTGCCAAAGGCGGAATTCGTCTGTTTGGCAAGCTTGAACATCAGATTGACCAGCAGCTGTGTCGTGTCAGTGATCCCGGCAATATTGCCGATCTCGTCCACAATGCAGGTGAGCTGTGAGCCGTTGTGCGGTGCGCACAGCGTTGTCACGCTGAAAACCCAATCTTTCTTGCCGCCTGTAAACAACGGTGAGGTTTCTCTGCCGGTTGCTTTGATTTCTTCTGCGTTGCCGTTGGCCAGCATAGAGGTCAGCAGCCGCACCGTTGCGCCGCCGAAGCTGTGACCGATCAGGTGGATACGCACACGCTGTCCCCCGTTTACCCTGTTGCCCCAGTTCGGGATCAGCGGTTCGGTGTAAGTTCTGCCAAATCGGGCGTGCCCATGTGTTTTTGCATGCGCTTGGCCGTAGTCCACCGTTGTGCCGGTCAGTTGCGCATACAGTTCACACACACGATCCCATGTACTGGAATACGGTCCGATGGAGGGTGCGTACACGGTATACCCTTCCCTGCGCAGGTATTCCGGCAAACTCCCGGTCGTTGCACCCCAATAGGAAACGCTTCCGTCTTCGCTTTCCCCAAAGCCGCCCAAGCCGTGTACCAGCACATATGGGTACTCGATCTTTCCGCCGCAAAGCTTCCACCAAAGCTCCCTGTAACCGCCAAGCTGCAAAGGCACTGCAATAGCTGTCACAAGCACCGCAAAAACCACCACTGCCGCTATTATTCGCTTGAGCGGACGTTTTTGACGCACAGGTTCTGTTTCAAAAAATGCCTCGATGTTTTCCGGCGGTTGTGTCTGCTGTGGCGCAAAGGATCCAGACAGGGACACTTCTTCCTTGAGCAATGTATCGGTGGATACTCCAAAAAATGCACTCAGTGCAAGAATCTTTTCAGAATCGGGCATAGCGCTTCCGGACTCCCATTTGCAGACCGTTTGCCGGGAAACACCGATCGCTTCCGCCAAATCTTCCTGAGTGAGTCCTTTGGTTTTACGCAGCTGCGTGATTTTTTCCGAAAAATGCATACAATACCTCCTATAGTCTTTTTCTATAGAGTAACATGATTTTCATTCTTTTACAAGCAAGGCAAGGTGACATCTTGCGGAAATACAAAAAAATTTTGTCAATCCTGCTTTACAATTCCCGCAAAGATTGACTTTTACGGAAGAATGTTCTATACTATTTAAAAATTACATCGGAACAAGGAGAATAAAATGGATTTTAGGAAGATCATCACCAATTCAGCAGAGCAGATCAAAGCCTGTGCAGACTTTGCGGCAGAAAGCATTGCGCACATCTGCGGCGAATTCGGACCGCGTGCCTGCGGCAGTGAGGGAGAAAAGAATGCCCAAAACTATATGGCAGATACGCTGAGAGCATATACGGATGATGTCCGGCGTGAAACCTTTGAAGCGCATCCCGATGCATTCATGTCCTTTGTTCCCATCGCAGGAGGACTGCTTTTAGGCTCCACTGCGGTGAATCTTGCGGCAGCCAAAAAGAAAGACAAGCGCAGTGCGGCATCCCTGCCGATGATCGGTGCGGCAGTCGGCAGTCTTGTGGGCGAGTTCGCTCTGTACAAACAGATGCTTGATCCCCTATTTCCCAAGAAGGAGTCCGGCAATGTGATCGCCGTGCGGAAGGCATCCGGCGAAACGAAACGGCGCATCATCCTGTCCGGTCACTCCGACTCTGCGCCCGAATGGACATACACCTACAAGCTTGGCTCCAAAGGCGTTCTTTCCGTGGCCGGTTATGCCGTGGCCGGTTTGGCATACGATGTGGCCTCTACACTCGTTTGTCTGCGAAGCAAAAACGATAAGCTCAAAAAGAAAATGGCACTCGGTCAGCTGGCATTTGTTCCGGCGTTCGCCGCACTCTTTGCTTTTACCAACAGCAAGAAGTATGTGGACGGTGCCAACGACAATCTGAGCGGATGCTATGTTGCCAACTCTGTAATGAAGCTTCTTTCCGATAACGATATCCGCTTTGAAAACACCGAGGTGGTTGCTCTTTTGACCGGTGGTGAGGAGTGCGGACTGCGTGGCGCCAAGGCCTTTTTTGCAAATCATCCCGAGCTTGTGGATGATGATGCGGAAACCGTTTTTGTCGGCTTTGACTGCGTGCGTGATGCGGAGTATATGTTCATTTACGACAAGGACATGAACGGACTGGTTCAAAACGACAAGCGCGCGTGCAAAATGGTTCAGCGAGCTGCCGCAAAATGCGGCGAGGATGTTCCCATGACAGCGATCCCCCTTGGCTCCACGGACGCCGCCGCCGCATCCCAAGCCGGTGTTGCCGCCGCCAGTTTCGTCGCCATGGATCCGGCGCCGGCACGCTACTACCATACACGTTTGGATACAGCGGACAACCTGGCGCCCGAAACGATCGCCAAAGGCATAGAGATCGCCATGCAAACAGTCTTTGACTTTGATGAAAACGGTTTGAATTTTTGAGCCATACAACAACCATCCCCCTTGCCAAACAAAGGCAAGGGGGAGTTTTTTATCGGCTTTTGGGTTCGATCCCTTTTTTTTAAAAGCGGTATCATCGTCGCAAACATAAACAGCCCCAGCATTCCGGCAATCAGGAACATTTGCGAGGACGGCAGGATATTCTCTGCACCCAGTTCATTGATGTAGGTAATGCCGGAATTTCTCGCAGCCACAGATGCAAGTCTCGGTCCTGCCACCATGGGAATCAGAACCATGAAGATCATCCGCACCCCCTGAAACAGACCGGTCTTTTCCGTCGGGGTGAAATCCCGGATCACAGCGCCGAGGATGATCCCCAGCACAGCATAGCCCACAAGGAACGGACAAGCCCCCAGAACAAAAACCAGCGGCGTTTTTGCAAAGGAAGCGACACACAGCCCGACGCTGAAAAGCACACCGGAAAGCACAAGGCACTTTCCTTTTCCGATGCGGTTGACCTTTGCGATCAACAGGACGAGTACCGCCACTGCGGCGAGCAATGCAATCACTGTAACCAGCAAATTGGTTCCCCGGAACAGGGTGGGAAGATTGTCAAGAAAGTGCAGTTCACTGTGCTGTAAATAGACGATGAGATAGGGAAAGAAAACCTGAAACGCCGTGCTGTAAATGCACAGTGTACCCAATGCAAGATACAGCTGTGCGTTTTGTTTCACCACAGAGGGGCGGAATCCGTAAAACAGGTTTTTCCAATAGCTGCCGCTTTCCTGCACGTCAGGTCTTTTCGGCTCCTGCAGCGTAAACAGTCCGAGGATGCCGCACAGGATCACCAATCCTCCCAAGCCAAGGAAAAATGCAGGGTAACCGAATTTAGCAACGGCCACACCGCCGAGGGACAAAACCAAACCCATGGCCGCAATCGGCATGGCGGCAAGAACGGTTTCCGCAGTGGTGCGGTTCTCGGTGCAGGTCACTTCCGTTACCCAAGCGTTGAAGGCGGAATCATTGCCGGTTGAACCCATAAAGGTCATCAGGCAATCCATGGCAATGACGATCCATACAGTCGCTGTCAACACTCCCGCCGCAGAAGAAAACCACCCAAGCTTCGCCACATTCTCCAAAGAGATCACGCCGAAGCCCGCCGTAACCACGCCCCACAAAATGTACCCGCCGCAGATAAACAGCCTGCGGTTGCGCACCTTATCGCTCAGGTTACCCATCAGAAACGTGGCCGCAACGGCAACCACAGCACTGAGTGCAACCATCCACGCCACGGCGTCTACAATGGGGATGGAACCGTCCACCGCTTCCTGCGCAGCACGTCCGTAAATGAAGTTGCACAGAAAGGTATTGAAATACATATTTTCCACGTTCCATGCGATCTGTCCCATCAGCCCAAAAAGGATCAGGTTAAACCACGTTCGTTTTCCCAGTTTCGCTTTTGGCATATTCCTCTCCCCATTCATTGCAGCTTCTTGCCGTCCGAAAAGGCTTTGCCAACCACTTCTCCGAGGGCAATATACGTATGGTGAGCAGGGTCATAGGTTATTGGGGAAAACTTTGAAAGATCAGGCATTCCTTTTTCATCCAGATATTGTTCATCGATGCTGACATTGACGATGCGTCCGATATACATTTCCCCGTCGATCACTCTCTCAAGTGTACACTCCAGAGAAATGGGCAGCTGTTCCATGACCGGCGCATGGACAAATTCTGCCTCTGTCGTGGTGAACCCGGATTTCTCCATTTTATCCGGCGTGTTTTTTCCGGAAACAATGCCCACATAGTCGCACGCCGTGACACACTTAGCATCACCGATTCCAACCGTAAAGGCTTTTGTCTGGGCGATATTCTCCGTTGTGCGGTGGTCGCTCATGCAGATCATCACTTTGTCTCGACCGCAGATCCCACCCCACGCCGCATTCATGGCGTTAGGCTTGCCTTCGCTGTCATATGTTCCGACAATCAGAACGGGCTGCGGATAAATATACGTTTGTACACCGAAATTTTTTCTCATAAATATCCCTCCAAGGAAAAGTATACCATATTGTTCCTGCCGGTTCAACAGAATTTGGCAAAAGAACGGCACTATTATCCCTTTCTATATGGGCGCTATGCGAATTTTATATTTTACAAAAGTCGAAAACAGGTGTATACTGTACGAAAACCATGGTTCAAAAAAGAGGATCAAAAATGAACAAAGATTTAACAGTTGGCAAACCGGAAACTGTCTTGCGGCAATTCTGCCTGCCGCTATTCGGAAGCGTTCTGTTTCAGCAGCTGTATAATATTGCGGACAGCCTTGTAGCCGGAAAGTTCGTCGGAGAAAATGCGCTGGCCGCCGTCGGCAACAGCTATGAGATCACGTTGATCTTTCTCGCCTTCGCTTTCGGCTGCAATATAGGCTGTTCCGTAGTCGTTTCCAAGCTGTTCGGCGCCAAGGAGTACGGCCGACTGAAAACCGCTGTGTATACCGCCCTGATTTCCTGCGCTGTGCTGTGTACAGTTTTGATGAGCATAGGATTTCTTTTTTCCGATGCATTGCTTTCCTGCATTCATACGCCGAAGAATATCTTTTCCGATTCCGCACTGTATTTGAAAATATATATTTACAGCATCCCCTTTGTCTTTTTTTACAATCTGTGTACAGGCATCTTTTCCGCACTGGGGGATTCCAGAACGCCATTTTACTTTTTGATGTTTTCCTCTCTGTCCAATATCGGCATGGATATCTTGTTCGTCACGAAGTTTTCCGCCATGTTTCCCCGTGGCGTAGACGGTGTGGCATGGGCAACATTCCTGTGCCAAGGGGTCAGCTGTGTTTTGGCTGTTGTATGCATTTTCCTGCGGCTTCACGCCATACATACCGCAGAGAAGATCTCTCTTTTTTCCCGCACACTGCTTGTCGATATTGCCAAAGTCGCTGTCCCCAGTGTCCTCCAGCAAAGCTTCGTTTCCGTGGGAAATATTCTCATACAAAGCGTCATCAACGGTTTCGGCTCCGGGGTAATCGCCGGATATGCGGCAGCGGTCAAACTGAACAATCTCGTGATTACTTCCTTGAACACCATTGGGAACGGCATCTCCAACTTTACGGCACAAAATATCGGTGCGCAGAAATCAGACCGGGTCAAGAATGGATTTCGTGCGGGATACAAGTTCGATCTTGCGCTGTGCTTGCCGATTACTGCACTGTATCTGCTGGGAGGAAAGCTGCTGCTGCGTATTTTCATGGAAAGCCCCACGGGAGAAGCCATGACGGTTGGCATTACATTTTTGCGGATTTTGGCACCGTTCTACGGCATCATTGCGCTGAAGATCGTCTCGGACGGCATACTCCGAGGCGCAGGAAAGATGAACCAGTTTATGATCGCCACATTCACCGACTTGATCCTGCGTGTTGTCCTCGCAAAAATTCTATCCGTTCCCTTCGGCTCCACCGGCATTTGGATGGCGTGGCCTGTGGGCTGGCTCATTTCCACCGCTATGTCCTATATCTTTTACGTTAAAAGCATTCGCAACAGAGCATAAAGCAACACACTTCTGCTTGAAATGACAAACAGAAGTGTGTTTCATTTTTACTGCGATTTTCGAGAAAAATGCAAAGGACATTTTCGTCAAAACCAAGCCGGATTTTTTTCGTACAAATTCACGAAAATTATTCGCCCAGCAGACGGCGCATCACTTCATCGTACGCTTCCTCAACGCCGCCAAGGTCTCTGCGGAAACGATCCTTGTCCAGCTTTTCGTGGGTCGTGCTGTCCCAGAAGCGGCAGGTATCGGGAGAGATTTCGTCCGCCAAAATAATCTGACCGTCGGGTGTTCTGCCAAACTCGATCTTGAAATCGACCAGCTCAATGTTGGCCTTTTTCAGATAGTCGATCATGAACGCGTTCACACGCAGTGCATAGTCCGCAATCGTTGCAAGCTCCTCTTTGGTGCAGATGTCGGTCGCAAAGATGTGGTACTCGTTGACCATCGGGTCGCCCAGTTCGTCGTCCTTGTAGCAGTACTCGATCACGGGCATCTTCATGGGCGTACCCTCGGGGAGACCGAGACGCTTGGAAAGTGAGCCGGCTGCGATGTTGCGCACGATTACTTCCAACGGAACGATGGTGACCTTTTTTACAATGGTCTCACGGTCGTTGATTTCCTCGACAAAGTGCGTCGGGATGCCTTCCTTTTCCAGCATCTTCATAATATGGTTGGACAAGCGGTTGTTGACAACGCCCTTGCCCGCAATGCTGCCCTTCTTCAGTCCGTTGAAGGCGGTCGCATCGTCCTTGTAGTGGATGATCGCCAGCGTCGGGTCGTCCGTAGCGAAAACCTGCTTCGCCTTGCCCTCGTACATCATCTCAAGCTGCTTCACCATCTGAATGCAATCCCCTTTCTATCAATAAAACAGGACGGCGAGTCTCCCCCGCCGCCCGGTATTGTATCAGAAAAGTGCGCGCGAATCAACAAAAATCCGACAGAATTCACCTGATTTATGAAAAACGTTCGGTTTTTCATGGCATTTTCAGGCAAATCAGCCCTCCGCATCGCCAT
>JAQXLO010000126.1 GCA_029012165.1 Oscillospiraceae bacterium
GACTCGGCGAAGGGCATCCGGGAGGTTGCACGGCAGATGAATCCCGAACAGCATATCCCGCTCATCGCCGTACCCACCACCAGCGGCACCGGCTCAGAGGTCACCAATTTTGCCGTGATCTCCGACCCCGCCAACAATGCAAAGCTCCCGCTGGTGTCCGACTACCTGCTGCCGCAGGAGGCGATTTTGGACGTGGATCTGGTGCGCAGTGTGCCGCCTAAAGTGACGGCGGACACGGGCATGGACGTGTTCACCCACGCTCTGGAATCCTATGTCAGCACGGACAACCACGAGTTTTCCGCCGCCCTTGCGGAGAAATCCATTGAAATCTTCGGCGGCTTCATGCTTCGCTCCTACCTGGATGCCAACGACACCCACGCCCGCCAGAAAATGCACGTGGCGTCCTGCCTTGCGGGCATCGCTTTCAACGCCACGGGTCTGGGCATCAACCACAGCCTTGCCCATCAGCTGGGGGCGCAGTTCCATATTCCCCACGGTCGTGCCAACGCCCTGCTGCTGCCGCTGGTGATCCAGTACAACAGCGGCATCTCCAAGCACAGCCGCAGCCAGAGCGAATATCCCAAGCAGGTCAAAAAGTATTGCCAGATCGCCCAGCTGCTGGGTCTGCGCAACTTCAACACCATCACCACCGTCCGCTCCCTGATCAGCTGGGTGGAGTTCATGATGAAGGAGATGGATATCCCCCTGTGCGTTTCGGAGCTGGGGGTATGCACGCAGGAGGAATACTTCAGCAAGATTCCCGAAATGGCGGAGGCCGCCATGCTGGATTCCTGCACCCGCACCAATCCCAAGCGCCCGGAAAAGGAGGATCTGGAAAAGATCCTCGTAGAGGCGTGGTAAGCATACAAAACAAAAAGGTTCATCATGGGTTTTTACAGGATTTGTGCTGCGCACAGGGGAACCCCCGGCGAGGGTTCCCCAGTGTGCAGCACAAATCCCACAATTTTCCGTGAGGATCGAAACTTTTATCTCACAAAAATCCGTGATGAACCAAACAAAAAGAGCCGTCACACGGACAGCTCTCCTTGAATTCAGTGAAAATTATTTTGCCATGACGGAACAGACCAGATTGCTGATCTCGGTGGGATTTTCGATGGACATCCCCTCGATCAGTCTCGCTTGGGCATACAGGATCTTGGCGTACTGCTTGAGTGTTTCGGGGTCGCTCTGCGCCAAAGCGGTCAGCTTGTCGGCAATGGGATGGTCGGCGTTGATCTCCAGACAGATCTTGGCGTGGATGTCGCCGCCGTTGTTGGGCAGAGAATTCAGCACCTTTTCCATCTCCACGGAGACGTCCCCCTCCGTCGTCAGGCAGACGGGATGATTCTTCAGCTTGTTGGTGAAGCGCACCGAGTGCACCGAATCGCCGATGCCCTCTTTCATGATCTCCAGCAGGCTCTTGGCGCTCTCGTTCTTTTCCTTCAGCTTTTCCTTTTCCTCGTCGGTGGACAGATCCAGCGACTCGGCGCAGATGTTTTTGAATTTCTTGCCCTCGTACTCGTCCATCATCTTGAGCGCAAATTCATCCACGTTCTCGGTCATGTACAAAATCTCGTAGCCCTTTTCCTTGAGCAGCTCCGTCTGGGGCAGCATATCGATCTTGTCCACCGTTTCGCCGCAGGCGTAGTAGATATCCGTCTGGCTCTCGGGCATACGGGACACATACTCGCTCAGGGACACCGGCTTTTTCTCGAAGGAGGACACAAAGATCAGCAGATCCTGCACCGCCTCTTTATTCTGCCCGTAGTTTTCATACACGCCGTATTTCAGCTGGGTGCCAAAGGCGCTGAAGAATTTTTCGTATTTCTCTCTGTCGTCGGTCATCAGTTTCTTCAGCTCGGTGCGAATCTTTTTCTCCAAACTCTTGGCAATGACTTTCAGCTGCATATCGTGCTGGAGCATTTCACGGGAAATATTCAGGGACAGATCCTCACTGTCCACCAGACCGCGCACAAAGCTGAAATAGACGGGCAGCAGATCGGCGCACTTGTCCATGATCATCACGCCGCTGCTGTACAGCTGCAGTCCCTTTTCGTACTCCTTGGAATAGTAGTCGAAGGGGGCATGGGACGGGATGTACAGCAGTGCGCTGTAGGTCACGCTGCCCTCCACCTTGCTGTGGATGACCTTGGCAGGATCCTCGTAGTCAAAGAACTTCTCCCGGTAAAAGGACTTGTATTCCTCGTCGGTGACCTCATTCTTATTTTTCTTCCAGATGGGCACCATGCTGTTGAGGGTTTTCGTCTCCACGACCGTCTCATACTCGTCCTCGCTGCCCTCCTTGAGCTTGCGTGTTTCCACGTCCATGCAGATGGGGTAGCGGATATAGTCGGAATACTTTTTAACGATGGTGGAGATGGTGTAGCTCTCCAGATACACGCTGTAGTCCTCATTCTCCGTGTCGGGCTTGATGTGCAGGGTGATCACCGTACCGTGATCCTCTTTTTCGCACGGCTCAATGGTATAGCCCTCGGCACCCTTGGAGACCCATTTCCACGCTTCGTCGCTGTCATATGCACGGCTCTCCACCGTCACACAGTCGCTGACCATGAACGCCGAATAGAAGCCCACACCGAACTGACCGATGAGGTCCACATCCTCCTTCTGCTCGTTGTTCGTCTTAAAATCCAGCGAGCCGCTCTTGGCAATGGTACCCAGGTTCTGCTCCAGCTCCTGCTGGGTCATGCCGCAGCCGTTGTCCGTGATAGTCAGCGTGCGCTCGTCCTTGTTCACATCGATGCGGATCTGCATATCGTTTCGGGAAAGTCCCGTGATGCCATCGGAAAGAGAACGGTAGTACAGCTTGTCCATAGCGTCACTGGCGTTGGAGATCAGCTCACGCAGAAAGATCTCCTTGTGGGTATAGATGGAGTTGATCATCATGTCCAGAAGCTTTTTGGACTCGGCCTTGAACTGCTTTGTGCGCATATAAATCACCTGATTGAAAAATATTAGCACTCCCTGTGTTTGAGTGCTAATATACTATACCCCATCTTTTCGGAAAATGCAAGGGCTTGCAGGGAAAATTTACACTTTCGTAATATTCGCCTTTGCAATCCGCTGAGGAGAATGCTATACTATAAATACATAAATGAAACAGAGGGATTGCCGTATGAAAAACTTGGTGTACATATTTGCCGACGGACTGCGTGCAGACGCTTTCGGCGAGCACACACCGCACCTGAATACGTTCTGCCAAAACGAGAACACCGCCGTGATCTCTGCCCATCCCCTGCCCGCTTCGTACCGGGCAACGCTGTGGACAGGCAAAAATGTGCTCGGCACCGGGATGGTTCGGGAGGGATTGCAGCTCTATCCCGACCACCGCACCCTGCCGCAGGTGCTTGCCGAGCAGGGGTACGCCACCGCATTCGTGGGGGAATGGCGCATTGCCGAACAGCCCTTTGTCCCCCGGGGACGATACAGACTGGGCTTTGACGAAGCCTTCTTCTCCTTTGCGGGAGTCGGCGACAAACGCCGGTTCTATACCGATACACCAAACGGTAAGCCCGCTTCTCCCGTGGCCACGGAAACGGAAACTGCCGTGTTTTTGGAACAGCTTTCCCAACTGCGATGCGGTCGCCGCCCCTTTGCGGCATTTCTCAACCTGACCGACAGCGGTGTGATCCCGGACGAATACAGTCAGCCGGCATTCCCTTGGAAAGAAGCGTCCTCCTGCGGTGTGCGCACGGAAAAGAGCATCCCGTCCGAGGCGCTGCAAACGGTCTCCGATGCCCTCGAAAGACAGCGTGCCGTGGCATTTGCTGCCCTGCTGGATGCGAGAGTCGGCGCTGTTTTGGAAAGGACAGACCTTGACAATACCGTCGTGGTCGTCACCGCCTGCTGCGGAAGGCTCTATGCAGAACACTGCCGCAAAGGCAGCAACACCTTTTTTGAGGAAGCAATTCGTGTGCCGTTCCTGACCAAGGGCTTCTCTCTTTCGGGGCAGCTTTTGGACACGCAGGACATTTTTCCCGTCCTGCTCGACGCCATGGGCTTTCCGGCGCCTGTGCCGGAAAGAGACCACGTTCTGCTGTTTGGCATGGGGCCGGAACGCACATTCCGGGACGGCGCCGAGTGGCGGGGCATCCGCACCGTAGAGCACACCTATGCCGTCTGCAAGCGGGACGATACGGAGTATCTGTTCGATTTGCAAAAGGATCCGCTGCAGCTGGAAAACCTCGCCCTGCTCCCGCAAATGCACGATCTGCGGATGCGTCTGCGGTACGCAATGTACCGGGATATGCTCGAGCAAAGCGATACCTTCCCCAAAAACAGCTACTATAAACAGTACTGGGTCGAGCACAGGCAGATCCTGCCGTTTCTGCGCTGAATTTTTTCTAAAAAAACGATTGACAACCTTTGTTCGGTATGATACGATATATACGGTTTTTGGTGACTGGCGGAAAATTGTGAGCAACACAGTGGAGCCAAAAGCTTTTTATGCCGACCGCCTGGGCAGTTCCTTCATTGGAGCTGCCCTTTTTTGTATTTCAGAAAGTGAGGAGACCATCATGAAAACGGATATCGAGATCGCCCAGTCCACCCCCATGCGCCCCATCACCGAGATTGCCGCTGTGGCAGGCGTCGAGGACAAGTATTTGGAGCAGTACGGCAAATACAAAGCCAAAGTTGACCTTTCCCTTTTGAACGAAACCGAAAAGAAAGACGGCAAGCTGATCCTCGTCACTGCCATCACCCCCACCCCTGCCGGAGAGGGCAAGACCACGACCACCATCGGTTTGGCGGACGGTCTGCGCAAGATCGGCAAAAACGTGATGATCGCTCTGCGTGAGCCTTCCCTCGGTCCCGTGTTCGGTGTCAAGGGCGGTGCCGCAGGCGGCGGTTACGCACAGGTCGTGCCCATGGAGGACATCAACCTGCACTTCACCGGCGACTTCCACGCCATCGGCGCCGCCAACAACCTGCTGGCCGCCATGCTGGACAACCACATCTATCAGGGCAACGCCCTGCACATCGACCCCCGCCGCATCACTTGGAAGCGCTGTGTCGATATGAACGACCGCCAGCTGCGTTTCATCACCGACGGTCTGGGCGGTCGGGTCAACGGCACCCCCCGTGAGGACGGCTACGACATCACCGTGGCCTCCGAGATCATGGCGGTACTCTGCCTTGCCAACTCCCTGCATGACCTGAAGGAGCGCCTGTCCCGCATCATCGTCGGCTACACCTACGATGAACAGCCTGTCACCGCCGGACAGCTGAATGCCGCCGGCGCCATGACCGCTCTGCTGAAAGATGCGCTCAAGCCGAACCTTGTACAGACACTGGAGGGTACACCCGCTTTTGTCCATGGCGGACCCTTCGCCAACATCGCCCACGGCTGCAACTCCGTCATCGCCACCAAGATGGCGCTCAAACTCGGGGACTACGCCGTCACGGAAGCCGGCTTCGGAGCAGATCTCGGCGCAGAGAAATTCCTCGACATCAAGTGCCGCTACGCCGGTCTGCGTCCCTCCGCTGTGGTGGTCGTCGCCACCATTCGTGCGCTGAAAATGCACGGCGGTCTTGCCAAAACGGAACTGGGCAGCGAAAACCTTGAAGCACTGGAAAAGGGTCTGCCGAACCTGCTTCGTCATGTGTCCAACATGAAGAACGTCTACAAGCTCCCCTGCGTGGTGGCTGTCAACCGCTTCCCCACCGACACCGACGCCGAGGTGGATCTCGTCATCGAAAAGTGCAAGGCGCTGGGCGTGAATGTGCGCCTGTCCACCGTCTGGGCAGACGGCGGCAACGGCGGCGTTGCACTGGCGGAGGAGGTTGTGCGTCTGTGCGAAGAGCCCAACGACTTCTCCTTCAGCTACGAACTGGACGGCACCATCGAGGAAAAGATCGAGTCCATCGTGCGCCGTGTCTACGGCGGCTGCGGCATTTCCGTCATGCCCAAGGCGAAGAAAGCCATCGCCCAGCTGACCGATCTCGGTTTCGGCAAGCTGCCGGTGTGCATGGCCAAGACACAGTACAGCTTCTCCGACGACCCGACCAAGCTCGGCGCACCCGAAAACTTCACCGTCACCATCAAGGAAGTGAAGGTTTCCGCAGGCGCAGGCTTCATCGTCGTGCTCACCGGCGACATCATGACCATGCCGGGTCTGCCGAAAGTCCCCGCCGCCGAACGCATCGACGTGGACGACAACGGTGTTATCAGCGGTCTGTTTTAATTCTCCGGATCGACAAGCTGCAAGCTATATAGAAATTGATTCAAGGGGCTCTCGCAAGTAGGATGATCCTACGGCGACAGCCCCTTTCGCTTGTATGGATTTAATACATCTTTGCGCCTGCCGGGATGTGCGGGTCGAGCATCAGAAGATGTAGCTTTTCCTCGCCCTGCTCGGTATGGACAGCGGAAATCAGCATACCGCACGAGTCGATCCCCATCATCGGACGGGGCGGCAGATTGGTGATGGCAACGCAAGTCTTGCCGACCAACTGCTCGGGTTCGTAATACTCGTGAATCCCGCTCAGAATCGTGCGCTCGGTACCTGTGCCGTCGTCGAGCGTGAATTTAAGAAGCTTCTTGGACTTCGGCACCACCTCACAAGCGAGAACCTTGACGGCACGGAAGTCGGACTTGGAGAATGTATCGAAGTCCACAAACACCCGGAACAAGGGTTCAATCTCGACGTTGGAGAA
>JAQXLO010000127.1 GCA_029012165.1 Oscillospiraceae bacterium
ATCGTGGAACGAAGCCAAAGCGGCTTTCGGGAGAACATGGCCTTTTTTCACATCTGCGCCGATGATCCGCAGGACAGGAAGCGGGTGCTGTCCATGACCGTGGAGGATCATGTGCAGCTGATGCGCCGCATTTTCGACAGCATCACCCTAAACGAATACCCTCGTCTGTTCCGCAAGCTCATCACCGTGGAGCAGTTCCGGCACCCGGAGCTTTCGGAAATCTACGAGGAACACTACATACGAAACCAGGTGCGTTCCTTTGCCGCCATGATGCAGATCCGCATCGACGGCGGTCTCTTGAAAGCGGCAGACCCGCAGATCATGGCGATGCAGTATATCGCCCCGGTGATCCTGATGACGCATATATTTGACCGGGCGCCGGAACGAAAAGCGGAATTGACAGCGGCGCTGGAGCAGCACGTCCGGCAATTTAACAAAGTATATGGAGAGGAAGATGTATAGTGTCTATCTGCGGAGCGGACTGCACACAGTGCCCCCTGCATACCGCCTGTGCCGGCTGTACCGAAACGGACGGCTGTCCCTTTGGGGAATCCTGCATGGTGGCGGCACACTGCAAAAACGGCACACTCGATACATTCAAGCAAAAGCTGATTGACGCCTTCGGCGCAGTCGGCGTGGAGGTAACGGAGCTGTTCCCGCTGAAGGGGTCGTTTATCAATATGGCGTACACCCTGCCCGGCGGTCAGGTCACGCAGTTTTGGAACGACAACAAAATCTATCTCGGCAGCCAGCTGCCCAAAAGCGGCACCGACCGCTGCTACGGTATCGCCGCAGACGACACCTATCTGATGGTGTGCGAATACGGACAGGCCGGCGCCGACGCACAGCTTGTGCTGTTCAAGCGGTGGAATGACCATGGGCAAGGTTGAGGCGCTTGGGGAATATGTGCGCAAGGGCACAAAAGCCATCAAGATTCGTTCGATCCCGCAGGAGGATTTTGCCCCGGCGCCGGATCTGGCGTGGCAGGTCTTTTCGGCGTATGACGCTTCGTCCTGTGCCGTGCCGGTCTATCGGAAACTGGGCTTTCGGGAAACGGACTGCGAACAGGAAATCAACGGCATCCGCTTCACACCCATGCTATACAAAGGAAACACGATATGAAAACTGTATTGATTCACGGACAAAATCACAAGGGCAGCAGCTATCACATCGGGCGGCTGCTCGCCGAGTCGGTCTCAAGTGCGGAAGAAATCACCGAATTTTTTCTTCCCCGGGATTTTGATCATTTCTGCGTTGGGTGCTACACCTGTCTCGAGGACGAGACGAAGTGTCCCTTCTGGGCGGACAAAAAACCGATTCTGGATGCGATGGAACAGGCAGATTTGCTGATCTTTACCACACCCACCTACTGCTATGCGCCCTCCGCCGCCATGAAATCCCTGCTTGACGTGCTGTTCGACTACTGGATCGTCCACCGGCCGAAAGCGTGGATGTTCCGCAAAAAGGCAGTCATCCTCTCCACTTCGGCGGGTTCGGGTGCGAAAAAGGCGATTCGGGTCATCCGGGACTCCGTGTCCTACTGGGGTGTGTCGCAAATTGAAACTCTGCCCGTGGCGGTACAGGCCACAAACTGGAAACAGGTGCCCGAGAAAATCAAGCAAAAAATACACAAACGCATTGCAAAGCTTGCCCGCAAGGTGCAAAGACCTGTCAAAGTCAGCGTGCGTACAAAGTTTATGTTCTGGCTCTTCTCCAAAATGCACGCCGGCGGTATGGATGCTTCTCCCGCAGAGAAGCCGTACTGGCAGGCGCAGGGCTGGCTGTCGGGCAAACGTCCGTGGAAGTGAGGAAAGTTCTATGGCATTTGATTTCAAAAAAGAGTACAAGGAATTCTACAGTCCGAAAAACAAGCCCGAAATCGTCCGTGTTCCGAAAGCGAACTACATCGCCGTGCGTGGAAAGGGCGACCCCAACGAGCCGGACGGCGCCTATCAGCAGGCCATCGGCGTGCTGTATGCTGTCGCCTATACCATTAAGATGAGCTATAAAACCGACCACCGAATCGACGGCTTTTTCGAGTATGTGGTGCCGCCGCTGGAGGGCTTCTGGCGGCTGGAGGATGTCTGCGGCATTGACTATACGGACAAGAGCAGCTTTTGCTGGATCTCCGTCATCCGTCTGCCGGACTTCGTGACCAAGGCGGATTTCGACTGGGCTGTGGAAACGGCATCGAAAAAGAAGAAGCTCGACTGCTCCAAGGCGGAATTCCTCATAGTGGACGAAGGTCTGTGCGTGCAGATTCTGCACATCGGCGCTTTCGACAACGAACCCGCCACGGTGGCGCTCATGGAGGATTATCTCGCCGCCAACGGCTATGAAAACGACTTCAGCGAAACCCGCCTGCACCACGAGATCTATCTGTCCGACGCCCGAAAGGTACCGCCCGAAAGGTGGAAAACCGTCATCCGCCATCCGATTCGTCAGCTGTAAGCACGATTCACCGAAAAAATCTTTACAACAAGGAAAAGATAGGGTAGAATGGTTATAGAAACTAAGAGACTGCGCCTGCGTCCGTGGCTGGAATCCGACGCACAGAGTTTGTACACCTACGCCAAGGATCCCCATGTCGGTCCCATCGCCGGCTGGCCGGTGCATACAAGCGTTGAGGACAGCTTACAGGTTATTCGCAATGTTTTGGCTGTGCCCGAAACCTACGCCGTTTGTCTGAAAACCGACGATGTCGCCATCGGCAGCATCGGTCTGATGATCGGTGCAAAAAGCAATCTGCCCCTGCCCGAAACCGAAGGGGAGATCGGCTACTGGATCGGGGTACCGTTCTGGGGGCAAGGTCTGATTCCCGAGGCGGCTCGGGCGCTCATTCGTCACGCTTTCGAGGACTTGGGACTGCAAACGCTGTGGTGCGGCTACTTCGACGGCAATGAAAAATCCAAACGAGTTCAGGAAAAATGCGGCTTTCGCTACCATCACACCAACGAGAATATGCACTGGGCGCTGATGGACGACATCCGCACGGAACATATTACCTGCCTTCCGAAAGAGGCTTGGCAGAAAGGAGAAAATCAATGAAACGCACACTGTCTTTCCTTTTCGCTCTGGCGCTGCTGCTCACCCTGTTCGGCTGTGAAAAAGGCGGGGTCACCGGCAACGCCGACGGCAACATTGAGATCACCAACGACAACTCCGTCTATATGCAGTACAGTCTCTTTGACGGCGAGCGCACCTATCCCGTGGATGCACAGACGCCTCTGCGGATGAAAATGACGTTCAAATCCGTCTCCGGCACCCTGCGGGTCGAGGTCGGCAGGGACGGCGAAACACCCGACTTTGCCGGCAATATTACCAAGGACAGCGAATCCACCGTCAACCTGACGACGCCCGGCACCTACACCATTCGTCTGCGTGGCGAAAAGCACGCCGGATCCTACAATTTCGAGTGGGAGGAACTGACGGCAACCGAACCCACAACCGAACCCACAACCGAAGCTGCAACTAAGGCTGCAACCCAAGCTCCCGCCTCGAGCACCACAACGGCGGCCGCAGAAGCGACACTTGCCGCCGACTACGCCGTGGGGAATACGCCGGACTATGACGACGCCGTCGGCAGTGAATATTCCTCTGTCGTCTCGTTTTCCGTGGACAGCACCGTGCGGGATTTCCGCTATTTGCAGATTACGCCGGACGTTGACGAAAGCGGAAACTTACGCATATCGGACAGTCAAACGCTGTACAGCCGAGATACACTCACGTCCAACAAACCGGTTTATATCCGCCTTGAGTTTCAGGGGACACTGCCCGGTCGTGCCGTGTCCTATGTGGACGGCTGCGGGGAAACGCACATCTTTGCGCTGACCATGAGCGGCGAAAACGGCGAAGTTCTTTTACAGCCCATCGGCTGATTGCGCCGAATCCCGTATCTCCTCAAGGGTTTTCGCCCTTTGAGGAGTTTTTTAAAAATTTTTATTTACCCCTTGACAAGGTAGGCAAATGGTGGTATAGTGTATTTACCCCATTGAGAGGTAGGTAATTTAGATGCACCGCCCTTGCAGCAGCCGTTGCTCCGCTCAAGTGCCCTGAACTGCTCTCCAAAGCATCGTTGCCCTGCTTCCCAATTCGGCAGACTGATATCTTTCCACCCCGCTGTTTGCGGACTAAGGAGTAAACACCATGATCTACGCAGATAACGCCGCCACCACCAAAATCAGCGGCGCAGCACTGGACGCCATGCGCCTTTGTATGCAGGAATACTACGGCAACCCCTCCAGTCTGTACAGTATCGGTCAAAAGGCCAAGGAGATGCTGGAGGACTGCCGCAGCCGTGCGGCGGCGTGTATTGGCTGCGAAGCCAAAGAAATCTATTTCACCTCCGGCGGGAGCGAAGCCGACAATCAAGCGATCCTCTCCGCCGCAAAACTCGGTGAAAAAAAGGGCAAAAAACACATCATCTCCACCGCCTTTGAGCACCACGCCGTTCTGCACACCTTACAGGCACTGCAAAAGGACGGCTTTGAGGTTACACTTTTGGACGTGCACGAAAACGGCATCGTCCACCCGCAGCAGGTCGCCGACGCCATTCGTGCGGACACCTGTCTTGTCACGGTCATGTATGCCAACAACGAGATCGGCACCGTACAGCCCATTGCCGAGATCGGCGCCGTTTGCAGGGAAAAGGGTGTTCTGTTCCACACCGATGCCGTACAGGCGGCAGGGCACTTGCCCATCGACGTGGGTGCGCAAAATATAGATATGCTCTCCCTGTCGGCGCACAAGTTTCACGGTCCCCGGGGCGCCGGTATCCTGTATGCGAAAAAGGGCGTTGTCCTGTCGAGCCTCATCTACGGCGGCGCACAGGAGCGAGGCAAACGTGCCGGCACGGAAAATCTGCCTGCCATTGCCGGCATGACCGTCGCTTTGGAAGACGCCTGCGCCCGTATGGACGCCAATGCCGCCAAACTCCTGCCCCTGCGGGACAGGCTGATCGAGGGACTGCAGGCAATCCCCTACGGCGCCCTGAACGGCGACGCCGAACAGCGTCTGCCGGGCAATGTAAACTTCTGCTTTGAGGGTATCGAGGGCGAGTCGCTGCTGTTGCTGCTGGACGACAAGGGCATCTGCGCCTCCTCCGGCTCTGCGTGTACCTCCGGCTCTTTGGAGCCGAGCCATGTGCTGCTGGCCATCGGCAGACCCCACGAGGTCGCCCACGGTTCCCTGCGTTTGAGCCTTGATGAGCAGACCACGGCGCAGGAAGTGGAACAGATGATCGCCGCCGTGACGGATGTGGTCACCTATCTGCGGGATATGTCCCCCTTCTGGCGTGATCTTGTCAGCGGCAAACGCCCCCATGTTTTTGAAAAGTAAGGTGAATACAATGGCATTATACAGTGAAAAAGTAATGGATCATTTCCGCAATCCCCGCAACGTGGGCGTGCTGGAAAACGCAGACGGCGTGGGCGAAGTCGGCAACCCCGTTTGCGGCGATATTATGAAAATCTATCTAAAAATCGACGACGACATCATCACCGATGTCCGCTTTGAGACCTTCGGCTGCGGCAGTGCCATCGCCTCCAGCTCCATGGCCACGGAGCTGATCAAAGGCAAGCCCCTTTCCGAGGCGCTGACGCTGACCAACAAGGCAGTCACGGAAGCGTTGGACGGTCTGCCGGCGCACAAACTGCACTGCTCCGTTCTGGCGGAGGAAGCGATCAAAAAGGCGGTCAAGGACTACTACGACAAAAACGGCATCGCCTATGACCCCTCGCTTTTCCCGCAGTGCGAGGACTGCGCACACTGCTGCGGAGAATAAAGAGGTAAACAGGTATGATGATTTCAACCCGAGGCCGCTATGCTCTGCGTGTCATGATCGACCTTGCGGAGCATCAGGAGAACGGCAGGTATACCGCTATGAAAGCGGTCGCCGAGCGACAAGGTGTTTCCTTGAAGTATATGGAAAAGATCCTGCCCCTTTTGGTCAGCGCCAGAATGGTTGAGGGAATCACCGGCAAGGGCGGCGGCTATCGGCTCACCCGGGAGCCGCAGGAATACCGGGTCGGCGAAATTCTGCGGCTGACGGAGGGCGACCTTGCGCCGGTGGCGTGCGTCGCCTGTGACGCAGAACCGTGTCCGCATACCGGCGAGTGCCGGACACGACCCATGTGGGGAGAACTTTCCAAACGGATCAACGACTATTTAGACAGCGTAACGCTGGCGGATATGATGCAAAAAAGCGAGGACATTTGACGTCCCCGCTTTTTTCTTGGCTCATCACGGATTTTTGTGGGATTAAAAGTGTCGCTCAAGCCTTTTTAAAGGCTTGCGGATTCCAAAGGCGGCGCCTTTGGTCGCCGACCGCAGTCGGCGAAAT
>JAQXLO010000128.1 GCA_029012165.1 Oscillospiraceae bacterium
AAGATAGGTTTTGCCGACCTGCCTTGCGCCCCAAACGATCAAGGGCTTTCTGCGCTTGTTGTGATTCCAGTCGATCAGTTCTTGCAGCGCATTGCGCTCCATAGTATGCACCTCCGAGGATTTGGTAAAACCATTGTAACAAAATCTGCACCGATTTTCAAGTTATTTTTTATATTATTTGCACCTTTAAGGATTTTCCGCATCGTATTATTTGCACCTTTTCAAAATATATGCAGGCACTTTCCCATCAGCGGGGGACAAGTATGCACGGCAATTTGCCGAAAAACCGTGCAGGAAACGGTTCGCACACGGCGAGGAACCGACGGGGGCGATGGATAGCGTCCGACCGCTTTGGGGAACACCCCCAAGATGTGGTGGGAGGAGGGAAGGGAACAACAATTCCGCAAAAATAATTCTGAAAAAATGCGGGCAAACCCTTGACTTGATGGGGCGTTTGTATTTATAATAGGTTCATAAAGGTGGCAAAAGGGGAGGAAAGGGGCAAAATTCCCTCCCAAATGCAAAAGAAAGGCAGGTGATCGCACATGGCGGAGTTCATGGGACAGTACACGCATAACCTTGACCAAAAGAATCGTCTGGCGATCCCGGCCAAGATTCGTGAACAGCTGGGTGAGAGTTTCGTGCTGTGCAAGCCCCAGAACGGCGACCGCTGTCTGTACGGCTACGCCAACGAGGACTGGGCGAAGATGATGGAACGCTTCGACAGTCAGGAGCCCTCCCGCAAGCTGACGCTCCAGCGCCGCCTGATTTTCAAAAACACCGACCGCGTGGAAGTGGACAAGCAGGGCCGCATCACCATCCCGGCGTATTTTATGGATGCGGCAGAGTTTGACCGGGAGATCTTTATCCTCGGCACAGGCCGCCACGTGGAATTTTGGAATCCCGCTGTTTGGGACGCCATGGAGGCGCAGGAGCTTTCGGACGCAGACGACCTCAAGGTCGAAATGGCGTACTGATAACGGGAGAGAGAACATGGCTTTTTCACATATTCCTGTTCTGCTGCACGAGACGGTGGACGCTCTGCATATTCTGCCCGACGGCGTGTATGTGGACTGTACGGCCGGCGGCGGCGGACACTCGGCGGAGATTTTGAAACGGCTGCCGAACGGTACGCTGATCGACATCGACCGGGATCCCCAGGCCATCGAAAATCTGCACCATAAGTTTTCCGCTTTTGGCAACGTCCGCATCGTGCAGGACAACTTTTTCAACATCGAATCGGTGCTTTCCCGGGAAGGCTTTTCCGGCGCCGACGGCATTTTGGCGGATCTGGGCGTCAGCTCACACCAGCTGGACACAGCCGAGCGTGGTTTTTCCTTTCACATGGACGCACCGCTGGATATGCGCATGAGTATGCAGGGCATGAGCGCGGCGGACATTGTAAACACCTATTCCAAAGCGCAGCTGCAAAAGATTCTCCTGACCTACGGCGAAGAAAAATTTGCCCCGGCCATCGCCGCCGCCATCGTGCGCCAGCGTGCGATAAAGCCCATTGAAACCACACTGGAGCTGGCGGAACTGGTAAAAGCGTCCGTGCCGGCGGCAGTGCGCAGAGACGGACACCCGGCACGCAAGACCTTTCAGGCGCTGCGCATCGAGGTCAACGGGGAGCTGGAAAAGCTGGACGAAGCGGTGCAGAGTATGTTCCGTTCCCTAAACCCGGGCGGCAGACTTTGCATCATCACGTTCCACTCTCTGGAGGACAGGATCGTCAAAAAGCGTTTTGCGCAGTTTTGCACGGGCTGTACCTGTCCCAAGGATTTTCCCGTCTGTGTCTGCGGCAAGAGCGCCGCAGGCAGACTGCCGATGAAGGCGGTCTCTCCTGCAAATCAGGAGCTGTCCGAAAACAACAGAAGCCGCAGTGCCAAGCTGCGGGTGATCGAAAAAATCAAGTAAGGGGTGCTTTATTTTGGCAGACAACACAAGTGCAGCGCTTCATCTGGCCGCACCGGTTCGTATCCCCGCCCGTCCGAAAGCCCCCGTGCCGCAGAAGCCGCAGGTCGTGCGCAAAAAGAAAAAGTCCGGAGCCGAGCGTGCCCGGGAAGCGGTGCAGACCATTCTGCATTCCGCCAAGGTTTTTGCGGTGTGTGCGTCCCTTTTGGTGATGATGACGGTTCTCATTTTTCAGCGTGCACAGCTGACAGCGCTGAACAATAAGCAGTACCGGCTGAACAATACCCTGTCCGAGGTCAAGAGCGATACCGTGCGCTTGGAGTCGGAGTTTAACCGTCTGGTCTCCGTGGACAGCGTGGAGGAGTACGCCCGCAGTGAGCTGGGCATGGTCAAGCGACAGAAATACCAGATTCACTTTTTCCGCAACGAAGGGACGGATGAGATTCGTATCCCCGGGGTGGAGAACGAATAAGAAGTTTTCCTCTTTTCCTGCATGAATGCGGCGAAAGAAACATATATTTTTTCAGAACTACAAAAGCCTTAAGCCTCAAGGCGGGACGAAACATCACCCTCCTGGGGCTTCTTTATTCGAGAAGGAGAGCAACATGGCATCCATGAAAACTTCCAGGCAGAAAATGGTGCGGCGTTCGGTGTTCGTACTGTTTATGCTTTGTGTGGTGGGGATTGGGACGTGTATCGGTGCGCTGGTTTATGTCCAGCTGATCAAGGGGAATGATTTCCGTGAGGTCGCCGCACAGAACCAGCTGCAGGACTCCGTGGTGAATGCGGAGCGGGGCATTATCTACGACACCAATATGCATCCGCTTGCGGAAAGCACCAGCGCCAAGATCGTCTATGTGGACCCGGCAGAGATCGGCGACGACGAGGAGATTCGGGACAATATCGTGCGCAAGCTCTCCGAAATTCTGGGACTGTCGGAGGAATATGTACGCAGCAAGACGGCGAAATCCGTCATGCACTATTCCGAGGTCAAGACGAGGGTGGACAACGACGTTGCCGAGAAAGTGCGGGCGTTTATGAACACCTGCCTTACACGCACGGATGAAAACGGCGAAAAAAAGGAATACTATTACAGTGCCTATGTCGGCCTTAAGCCGGACGTTAAGCGGTACTACTCCAATCCCTTGCTGGCGTCCTCGGTACTGGGCTTTATCAACAGGGACAACAACGGGCAATACGGCATCGAGCAGCAGTACAATTCCGTGCTGACCGGGGTGCCGGGCAGGATCATCACCGCCAAAAACGGCAACGGTTCCTCGCCCATGCCCATCGAATACAAGAGTGTCTACGACCCGCAGAGAGGTTCCGGTCTTGTGCTGACCATCGACGAATATATCCAGAGCTATCTGGAAAAGGGTCTGGAGCAGGCCTATGTGGACACGAAATGCGACACCGCACTGGGCATCCTCATGGATGTGGATACGGGCGCCATCCTCGGCATGGGCAGCCGCGGCGCAGGGTACTTTGACCTTTCCGCCCACGATTCCATTTTGGACGACAACGCCCGTGCCAAGGTCGAGGCCATCGAGGACGAGACGCAGCGCAGCGAAGCGTTCAAAGCGGCGCAGTACCAGCAGTGGCGCAATATCTGCATCTCCGACGCCTATGAGCCCGGCTCCGTCTTTAAGATTTTCACCGCCTCCGCCGTGCTGGAGGAGGGTCTGGTCACCATGGACGAGACCTACACCTGCGTGGGCAAGGTCAAGGAAGCCGGTTCCGTGTACAACTGCCACAAGCACGAGGGACACGGCACGCAGAACATTGCGCAGGCGCTGAAAAATTCCTGCAACCCGTTCTTTATCACCCGGGGCATTCGGCTGGGTGTGGACGGCTTTAACAAATACTTTGAAGCCTTCGGTTTTCTGGAGCGAACGGGCATTGACCTGCCCAGCGAAGCGAATTCCGTTTACTTTAAACTGTCCGATATGACCCTTGCCAATGTGGCCAGTGCTTCCTTCGGGCAGACGCTGAACGTGACCCCCATGCAGATCATCACGGCGGTGTCCTGCATTGCCAACGGCGGCAAGCTGATGCAGCCGTATGTGGTGGCAAAGCAGCTGGATCCGGACGGCAATATTCTCAGCGAGACGAAACCCACCGTCAAGCGTCAGGTCATTTCCGAGGAGACTGCGCAGAAGATGCGCAGCATGATGGAGGGCGTTGTGCAGGAGGGCAGCGGCAAGAATGCTTATGTGGCAGGCTACCGTGTGGCGGGCAAGACCGGCACCTCCGAGAACGTCAAGAAAGAACAGCAGACCGGCGTGGCGGAGTACTGGGCATCCTTTGCGTGCTTTGCGCCTGCCAACGATCCCAAGGTCGCCATGATCGTGGTGCTCTACAATCCCAAGGGTGCCCACGGCGGCGGCGCTGTGGCGGCGCCTGTGGCGGCGGGTGTGCTGGAAAACGTGATGCCGTACCTGAATGTGGAGCCACAGTACACCGAAAAGGAACTGGCGGAGATGGAAATCGAGGCGAAAAACGTGGTCGGCAAAGGCGTGGGCGAAGCCCGGGAAGCACTGCTGGCGGACGGCTTTACCGTCAAGGTACGCGGCGACGGCGACACCGTGATCTCCCAGATCCCCGCCGGCGGACAGAAGGTGCCGCAGAACGGCGCCATCATCCTGTACACTTCGCAGGAATCCACCAACGACACCTTGCAGATGCCGAACCTTGTGGGGCTTTCCGTCAACGAAGCGACCAACAAGGCGCTGGCGGCAGGCATCAACATAAAAATTTCCGGCAATGCCCTCATGAGCAGTGAGCTTTCCTCCTACAAGCAGAGCATTGAGCCGGGCACCGAGGTGGGCTACGGCACCACCGTTACCGTCTACTTTAAATCGAATACCAACATCGAGGACGATTAACATAATTTAAAATGACGAGGTGAGAGTGTATGCAGTTAAACACTCTGCTAAAAAAAGTAACCGTACTTTCTTCCAACGTCGATCCCGAAACGCAGATCACCACCGTGACGGACGACTCCCGTAAAGTATGTGCAGGATGTCTGTTTGTTTGCATCGAGGGCAGCCGTTTCGACGGTCACACTGCGGCGCAGAAGGCGCTGCAGGACGGCGCCGCCGCTGTGGTGACACAGCGTCCGCTGGGACTTGCGCAGGAGATTCAGACGAAGGATACCCGGGCGGCGTATGCACTTTTGTGTGCGGCGTATTTCGGGGAGCCGGCACAGCAGCTGACGCTCATCGGCGTGACCGGCACCAACGGAAAAACCACCACCTGTTTTCTTATGCACGATATCCTGTCCCGCATGGGCGTTTCCTGCGGGCTGCTGGGCACCATCAAAAACGTGGCGGGAAACGTGGAGCTTCCCTCCACCCTGACCACGCCCGATCCCTTTGAGCTGCACGGCCTGTTCCGCAAAATGGTGGACGCAGGCTGTACCCATTGCGTGATGGAGGCGTCCTCACAGGCGCTGGCACAGCGCAGACTGGAGGGTGTGCACTTCCGTGCGGCGATTTTTACGAACCTGACGCAGGATCACTTGGACTACCACGGCACCTTTGAAAACTACATTGCCGCAAAGCATCTCCTGTTTACCCAGACCGATCTGGCCGTCGTCAATGCGGACGACGACGCTTCCAAAGCGATGACGCAGGATATTGACTGTCCCGTTGTGACCTTCTCCGCCAAGCGGGATTCCGCCGACTATACCGCCAAAAACCAGCAGATTCGTGCCGGCGGCGTGGAATATGAGCTGGTCGGCAAGGGCACCATCGGCAGAGTGCGTTTCCGTGTTCCCGGCACTTTCTCGGTGTACAACTCCATGGGCGCACTGGTCTGTCTTTCGGAGCTGGGATTTTCCCTCAAGGATATGCTCACGCACGTTGCGGCGTTCGAGACCATTCCCGGACGCATGGAGGTCGTGCGCACCGATACACCCTATACCGTCATCATCGACTACGCCCATACCCCCGATGCGCTGGAAAACGTGCTCGGTACCCTGCGGGAGATCACGGAGGGCAAGATCATCACCGTGTTCGGCTGCGGCGGCGACCGGGACAGCACCAAGCGCCCCATCATGGGCAAGATTGCGGCGGCGTGCTCCGATATGCTCATTGTCACCTCCGACAACCCCCGCACCGAGGATCCGGAGCGGATCTTGGACGACATCATGGAGGGCATCCCGAAAAACAGACCTTCCGTTTACCGCATCTGCGACCGGCGGGAGGCGATTGCCAAGGCGCTGAAAAAAGCCAAGGCGGGCGATGTGATATTGCTTGCGGGCAAGGGACAGGAAACGTACCAGATCATCGGCACCGTCAAAACACACTTAGACGAACGGGAAGTTGTAGCGGATTACTTTAAGAAAAACGCTTAAGGCAACACCGCACAAATTGCGGCACACGCCTTGCTTGAATCTTATTCCGTCAGCTTACACAAAAATCCCTTGACTTGCGTCAGCAAGTCGGCGGTCTTTCTGTGCAATCTGACGAAAAATCTTACTTCGCAATCCGCACACCCCAAGTGTGCGGTATTGCCTTAATTGGGAGAAGGGTTACATTGAAAACACTGACCACGCAGGAAATCGCCGCAGCAGTCGGCGGCACGGCGCAGGTGCAGGACGTCATTACGGATGTATGTACGGATAACCGTGCGGTGCACGCAGGATGTTTATTCGTCTGCATCAAGGGAGAACGCTTCGACGGACACACCTTTGCCCGCAGCGCACTGGAGCAGGGGGCAAATGCCGTGCTCTGCTCCCGGGATCTGGGACTCGGGCGGCAGATCCTCGTGCCGGACACCCGTGCGGCGCTGCTGGCGCTGGCTCGGTATTACAGGGGGCTGTTCGCCATCCCCGTGGCGGGCGTGACCGGCAGTGTGGGCAAGACCACCATCAAGGAGATGACGGCGGCTGTTTTTGCCGCCAAATACAATACATTAAAAACCGAGGGCAACCTCAACACCGAGATCGGTCTGCCCCGCACCCTGCTTCGTCTGACGGAAGAGACCGAAGCGGCGGTGATCGAGATGGGCATGAGCAATCCGGGCGAGATCTCCCGGCTGTCCAAAACGGCACAGCCGACCATGGGCATCATCGGCAACATCGGCGTGTCCCATATTGAAAACCTCGGCTCGCAGGAGAACATTCTCAAGGCCAAGCTGGAAATCCTCGACGGGATGCCGCAGGATGCGCCGCTGATCCTCAACGGAGACGATCGGTTTCTCTACGGCGCCAAAATTTCCGGCAGACCCGTTTACTATTACGGAATTGACAATCCCTATTGCCGCTTCCAGGCGTATGACATCACCGCCACGCAGAACGGCAGCCGCTTCACGGTGGACTACGGCTGCGGCGAACAGCCGGTGGAACTGCCCACCATGGGACGGCACAATATCTATAACGCACTGGCGGCATTTACCGCCGGGTTCCTCACAGGCGTTTCCCCCGAGGCGATCGCCGAGGCACTGCGCCGGTACGAACCCGCCGGGATGCGCCAAAGAATGCGCACGGTCAAAGACATTCGGTTTATCGAAGACTGCTACAACGCCAGCCCCGATTCCGTGTGTGCGGCATTGCAGACGCTTTCCGACCTGAAAGTGCGCCGCCGTATCGCCGTTCTCGGAGATATGCTGGAGCTGGGCGCCGTGTCGGACGAAGCGCACAGACGTTCCGGCGCTTTGGCGGCGGAAAAGGGAACGGACATTCTGTTTCTCTACGGCGAACAGTCGAAAAAAACGGCACAGACCGCCCGAGAAAAGGGCGTGCGCACGGTGGAGCATTTT
>JAQXLO010000129.1 GCA_029012165.1 Oscillospiraceae bacterium
ACTGCACCGGCGTATTGTCGGACAGGACGAAGCCGTCCATGCCGTAGCCCGTGCCATCCGCAGAGGTCGTGTCGGACTGAAGGATCCCAAGAGACCCATTGGTTCCTTTATCTTCCTCGGCCCCACGGGCGTGGGCAAAACCGAGCTTTGCAAAACGCTGGCGGCAACGATGTTCGGGGACGAGAATGCCATGATCCGTCTGGATATGTCGGAGTATATGGAGAAGCATACCGTGTCCCGGCTGGTCGGCTCACCGCCCGGATACGTCGGCTTCGAGGAAGGCGGACAGCTCACCGAAAAGGTACGCCGTAAGCCCTATTCCGTGATCCTGTTTGACGAGATCGAGAAAGCGCACCCGGATGTGTTCAATATGCTGTTGCAGATTCTGGATGACGGCATCCTGACCGACTCTCAGGGCAGAAAGGTGGACTTTAAAAATTGCGTCATCATCATGACCTCCAACTTGGGCGCTAAGTTGATTACCGGTCAGAACGGCGGTTCCTTGGGCTTTACGGGGAGCGAGGACGGCGGCGCCATCAGCCAAACCAAGATCCACGACGCCGTTATGGGCGAGCTGAAACGGACACTGCGTCCCGAATTTTTGAACCGTGTGGATGAAGTGATCGTGTTCCGTCAGCTGACGAAGCCGGACATCACCGAGATCGCCAAGCGCCTGCTGACGGCGCTGTCCAAGAGAACGGCACAGATGGATATTTCTCTGGAGTTTACGGATGCGGCGGCGGAAAAGATCGCCGATGCGGGCTTCGATCCCGTATACGGTGCACGTCCGCTCAAGCGTGCCATCCAGTCGCAGATCGAGGATAAGCTGTCCGAAAAGATGCTGGAGGGTTCCGTCCAGGCGGGCAAGTCCTACGTTTGCGATGCCAAGGACGACGGCTTTAGCTTCGAGGAAAAAACCGAATAATGCAAAAAGGGCACGGCAAAAAACCGTGCCCTCAGCTTGTCGAAAAAGTATTTTCGACAAGCTGGCAGACTGGCGAGAAAGGATGCTCGATGCCGTTTTCTTCGGGCGATAGGCGTACAAAGGTACGAAGAGACAAAAAACGGCAAGCATACCATCAGCGGTACTGCTCGATGCCGTACCGCTGATCTATTTCATTTAGTCTTTTGATTTTTGATATTCTTCTATAGAGCCTTGTATGCGTTCGCGCGCCTTTATCGACAGTCTGAGGGCACGGCGAAAAACCGTGCCCTTTTTATGATCTTCATTTTAGATTCGTTGACAAAAGAGATAGGGTATTGTATAGTGATCCTAAGGACGGTGAGCGTGTATGCAATATGATCTGACCACAAAATTGCAGGAGGAAAACCTGAAATATTTTGACCCTGCAAAACCGCCGTTTTCGCTTCACGGTATATTGGCACCGGACGAAAATGAGGATTGCTATCGCCGTATGCCCGCAGAGGTCGCACGGGAAACGAGCCGGGACGTTGCGGCGCTGTATACCAACACGGCTGGCGGCAGGGTTCGCTTTGTGACGGATTCGCCCTATGTGGTGCTCAAAGCGTTTTTGCCCAAGGTTACGCACATGAACCACATGGCGCAGACCGGCATTGCCGGATTCAGCGTATACGGTCGTGAGGATGGCGGACGGGAAATGCATTACGGCACGGTTCCGCCGAACGACGAAGGGATTTTTGAAGGCATTGTTCGTTTTCCGACAAAAAAGATGCGGGAAATCACGGTCTATATGCCCCTTTATAATGATGTAACCCGCTTCTATATTGGCATAGACGGCACGGCGAAGCTGGAAAAGGCGCTGCCGTATGCCATCGAAAAGCCCGTCGTATTTTACGGCTCCTCCATTACGCAGGGCGGATGTGCGTCCAAACCCGGTTCCGATTACGAGGCGTGCCTCTCCCGCACCTTGGGTTTCGATTATCTCTGTCTGGGCTTTTCCGGCAGTGCAAAAGGCGAAACGGCGATGGCACGGTACATTGCCGCACTGGAAATGTCTGCGTTTGTTATGGACTATGACCACAACGCACCCACGCCGGAGCATCTGCAAAAAACGCATATGTCCTTCTTTAAAATTATCCGAAAAGCGCACCCGGATCTTCCGATTCTCCTGCTGTCTCGGCCGCATCCCCTGCGGGACGCAGACAACCGCAGGCGTTTCGAGATCATCCGATCGACTTGGGAAAACGCCAAAGCGTGCGGCGACAAGAATGTTTACTTGATCGACGGTGCGGATTTTTTCACGGACGCACCCTTCAATGACCCCACGGTGGACAACTGTCATCCGACGGACTACGGTTTTTATCTGATGGCAAAGGGCATCGAGCCGACACTGCGGGTGTGTCTGAAAAACAGACAATAAAAAATTGGGACGCTCCGTTTGGAGCGTCCCCTTTGCTTATTCTGTTGGCCAAAAGAATGAACAATATTCTTTCCAGAACAAACCAAGACCTGATTAGCCGGCGATGTTGCCAACGAGCTTCAGGATGAAGTTTGCAACTGCGGTGAATGCATCGTATGCATACTGGGAAGCGTTGGAAGTGGTGATCCAAGCAATTGCCTTCAGAATAACGTTGAGACCCTGTTCAAGAATTGCCATAATGAAAAATCTCCTTTCGTAGATTTTATTTCAATCGCCGAGGCGAATGAGATAACCAAGTTAAAGCCGTTTGCCGGGACGGATCATGGACTCCGCACAGGGGCAGGGGATTGCTGCGGGCTTGTCCCCATCGCACAATGCACAGAGAAGTGAGTGCATTGTGTCTTGTTCCTCGGCAGACAGCACGGCGAAAGCCTCCTGCAAAGCGGCGGCAGACTCGTTTTTAAAGCTGCCTGCGATCTCTTTGCCGCTGTCGGTGATGTAGATCAGCACACGGCGCTTGTCCGCCGGATCCTTGGCACGGGTGATGTGCCCTGCGGCGAGAAGCTTGTCCGTCAGCTCACTGGCGGTGGAGGGGGACACGCCCAGCAGGGGAACCAGCTCGGTCTGGCTGATGCCGTCGCCGGAAAGCAGAAGCTGCAAGTAGCGTCCCTGACCGCTGCCAATGGAGCGGGAGCCGACTTTTGCACCCAGCAGACGGGTCGTCTGCTCCAGCTTTTCGTACAGAACAGCGGGGGAAAGCGATGCTTTTTCCACGGTGCACAGCTCCTTCAAATGAACGCATACTGTCGGATAAAATGAAACTAATAAAAATTTCATCCATATAATAACACACCCAGAAAAATTTTTCAATACTTTTTTGCAATTTTTTGCGAATATTTCTTTCTGCGTAAAATAAGTAAATCTTGTACCGACCGCAAAAGTGTTCTACTATATGTATAGGAAAACTTTACAAAAAAACATTGGTTTTTTCCGTTTTTATATTGACATCGTATCATTTGTGTGATAAGGTTAGTATGCATATGAGTGTAAATATGTGGTGGTGTCGAAATCGGCTTTTGAAAGCGTTTTTGCACTTTCGCATGGTTGCACAAATTGTAGAGATTTGAATGGAGGTAATTCAAGTATGTCCAAATTCAAGCGTACGCTAAGTGTTCTGCTTGCGCTGGTTATGGCGTTCTCCGTCATGACGGTTGCATTCACCGTCACCGGCTCGGCTGCACCGACGGTTGTGCGTACCGAAGAGACAAACCCCTCGGTCGTCTTTAAAGTACCGCAGTTCCTGGAAGCTTACGGCACCAACTACTACGCACGCGGCAAAAATGTCAAAGCCGGCGGCACGATCTTCCTGCAGGTTTCGGGTGCAACAAATGTCTCCCTGTCCTGCAGCGATTCTGCGATCGCCTTCTCTGACTACACCATGGGTACCGACAGTTACACGTGGCAGATGCAGGGCGGCGCTCTGGAAACAGATCCCACCGCCAAGACGGTCGTCAACTGGACCGTGACCTACAAGGTCGGCGGCAAGACCTACAAGACGGAGGCGTGGTCCGCCGTCAAGCTTGCCTTTGGCAACCCCGGTTTCGCCTCGAACATCAGAAAAAATGGCTTCTGGGCAAGTCACGAGACCAAAAACGACCACGTGGAGTGGGTGGAACCGCTGTACGGCAACTATGCCGGCGCCAGCGGCTACAACTGTATCATCGACATGGCGTCCGCCAACCGCATCGACAGCACCGAATCCTCTGTGCAAGGCTCCAACTTTGCGGGCTATTTCTTCTCCGGCGAGCACGGCCAGGACTACACCGTCCCGACCCACGCTACAGGTAATATGTATGTCGATACCTCGAAGTACACCAACCTGAGCCAGACGGGCTTGCAGTTCAAGGCAACGCCCGCCACATGGCGTGACACGGACTCCAACCATCCCCAGTTCTATATCGGCTCCTCCCTGAAGAGCCAGACGGTGAACGGTGCTACTTCTACCGCTTTCTCCGTGACCAGCTCCGGCAGCGGCTCCAACAAGATCAACGGCGGCTCCTACGCTGTGGATACATTCGCAGGTCCGCTGTCCTCCAACTCCACCGTACAGCTTCAGGTGACGTTTGAGTGGGAAGGCAACGTTACGGGTGCAGTTTCTTACCATGTCAACACGGTCTGCTACTACGACTTGACCATCGTTGTCTACAATAAGTCTGCACTGCTTGCTTCCATCAATACCGCCAATGCAGGCAACTATCAGCAAAGACAGATGCTGGATGTCGTTCCCTCCGACGGCGGCGACTACACCAACTTCCGCACATGGAGTCAGTACTATGCCGCCCTCCAGCAGGCATGGTACATCTACGGCAGAGAAGATGTCAAACAGGCGGATATCGACAGCGCAAAGGCTGCACTGGATGCCTGCATCCCCGTTTACGAAAACGGTCATTGGGTCAGCGGTATGATGTATGGTCCTGCGGACTATACTGCAGCCGATGAGGTCTCCAAGCTGATTCCCTCCGATTTCTACACCAACTATTCCGATGGCACCAACGGCAAATACTATAAGTATACCTATGCCGCCAAAGTCATCGATGCTGTGGCGGATATCGCCTACGACAGACCGCTTGACAGCCGCTATCAGCTTGCTGTCGATACCATGAAGCAGAATCTGGCTTCTGCGATCGCCAACCTTGACGGACAGTACAAGTCCGCTACCGTAACGTTTATGTCCAACGGCACCAACGTTACCAACGTGCCTGCCAGCATCACGACCTCGCTCTTCGGTGCTGCTTCCAAGCCTTCTGACCCGATTCGTGCAAACTACAAGTTCGCCGGCTGGTTCTATGACGAGGCTTGCACGCAGGCAGTCACATGGCCTTTGTCCATCAATGTTACCAGCCCCTACTTCCAAGGCGGCCTGAACAGCAAGAACGACACGGTCGGCACTGCTTTCACGCTGTACGCCGGCTGGACGCTCACCGGCAAAAAGCTCTCCTTCGTGACCAACGGCGACACCACCATTGATCCCGTTGTCGGCAATGCGGGCGAAGCGTATTCCGGCCCCGACACTGTTCCCACCAAGGCAGGCTACGACTTTGTATGCTGGTGCTCCGACATCACGCTGCAAAACGAAGTGGACTGGTCCACATTCACCTTCGGCACCTATGACACCGTTTACGGCAAGTGGGAAAAGGCGCCCTTTACGGTCACCTTTGATGCCAACGGCGGTACCTTTACAAACGGCACCGGCTACGCTTCCTACACTGCCCTCTACGGTGATCCCGTCGTGGCGCCCGAGGCACCCACCAAGGCCGGCTACGGTTTCGTGGGCTGGTTCTACGACAAGGCATTGACCCAGCAGGTCTCTTTCAGTTCCTTCACGATCCCCAGCGCATCCGTTACCGTTTATGCCAAGTGGAGTGATACGGTGCGCACCGTAACCTTCAACGCCAACGGCGGCAGCGGCACCACGACCGTGACGTATGAAATCGGCGCAGTCATCACCGAGCCCGTCTCCCCGTCCAGAGCCGGCTACTCCTTCAACGGCTGGTACAGTGACGAGGCTTTGACCAGCAAGGTTGTGTTCGATTCCAACTTGAAGATGGGCGGCGACAACATCACGCTGTACGCTTCTTGGAATCCGCTCAAGTACAGCATCACCTTCTCCGCAGGCGAAGGCAAGATGGCAGACAGCTTTGTGGCATCCGATTACTATGATCTGGACTGCGGCTCCGTCATTGTTGCTCCCGAGAATCCCACCAGAGAAGGCTATGTGTTCAAGGGCTGGGCACTGGATGGCGAGCCCTATGCGCTCACCACAGTTCCTGCACAGAGCCTGAACCTGACCGCAATTTGGGAAGTGGAGCCGTACACGGTGCGCTACAGACTCGGCACGGATCGTACCGGCAAAGTTGCCCAGGGCGATGTGATCACCGCTACGGTTTACATGAGCGCAAACTATATCGTCAGTAACAATACATTCATCGTTTACTACGACAAGCGCTATCTCCAGCCTGCTTTGAATGGCGAACCGCTTACTGCGGCTGTATCGGGCAAGAATGCTGCTTCCAGGGAAGCCGGCAAGGCATACTTCACCGTGATTGACAACGGCGTGCCGAATGTCACCGACTGTAGTAACACCATCACCGGTCGTATCAACAGCTGTACATCGGGTATCAACCTGTACTATCCGCTCGCATGGCAGAAAGATAAAGTTCTGCTGGACGATTATGCGAACTACGAATATGTCTACTTTAACCTCGCAGAGAACAACAACGGCGTAGACCGTGTCATGCCCAAGCAGGAGCAGGCAATCGCCTCCTTCCAGTTCATCGTTCGTGACGATGCACCGCTTGCTGACGGTACGACCGAGTATGCACAGCTTCTCATGCCGCAGGAGTTCACCCGTGAAGCGGATTCCCGTTTGGGCAAGATTTCCGCCATGCGTGAGGATTCCCCGACGTATGATGCAACCACAGGCTACTATGATGCTACCTATGAACTTGTGGATAATGACCTTCGGTTTGCGGTTGAACCCATGGTCACCAGCACCATCAACTTTGTGACCAATAGCACCTCTACGGTTCCTCCCGTGACCGAGAAGGTCGGCAAGGCAGTTCAGCTGCCCACACCCACTAAGGCGTACCATGACTTCCTTGGCTGGACATACACCAACGCTGAGTCCGATGTGGACTATGTGAATGCAGATGCATTCGTCATGCCCGCAAGCAACGTTACTCTGTATGCGAAGTGGGCCGGTCAGAGTGCGGCATACTATGTGCGCCACTACAAGCAGAATCTCACGGCAACCGGCTGGCTTACCGGTGAGGGCGAATATGAGCAGGAGACCCTGTATGCCACGATCGGCACAACGGTTGAGGCTGTTGCCAAGACCTACGAGGGCTTCACCTGCACCTCCTCCGACTCCGGTGTGGTCGTCGGCGACACGGAAAACGCACTGATCCTCAATCTCTACTACATCAGAAACACGGCGAAGATCACCCTGAATGCAAATGGTGGTACCTTCTCCAACAACCAGCAGACCATTATGCTGGAAGGCAAGTTTGAAAATGCCGTCTCCAACCCGTACGGTGATCCCACCAGAACCGGCTACACCTTCAACGGCTGGAAGTACGGCAATACCGACTATACCCTGAGCACCTATCCGGCATCTGACCTGACGCTCAATGCGGCATGGTCTGCCAACAGCTACACGCTGTCGTTCTATCTGGATGATGAGTTCTACACCTCGGTTTCCGGTGTGTACGGCTCCGCTGTTGCAGCACCCTCGGTTCAGCTGGGTGACAACCAGACCTTCAGCGGCTGGAAGAACAGCAGCGGCGACGCCTTCAGCTACACCACCATGCCCGCCAAGAACGAATCCTTCTATGGCACCACCGGCATCTCCGGCTACTGGCTGACGCTTGTTGTGGACGGTCAGCAGATCGACAAGATCGCCGTTTACAACGGCGATACCGTCACGGCAGATATGGTGGCCTATGACGCACCGACTGGCTACACCTTCAGCGGATGGCGTCTGACCGACAGTGTCAGCGGCACGAAGGCAACTTTCCCGATGACCCTGAGCAAGGATATCACACTGTATGGCTTCACCACACATGAACAGTACACCATCTCTTTGTACTACTACATCGACGGTGAACTGGAGTATTATGATGCAGTCAGCGGCTATTACGGCGAAAGCTTTGAGCTTCCTGCAGAGCCGGACTACAGCGAATATGGCTACGGCTTCGACGGCTGGTACACCGATGAAGGTCTGACCCAGAAGTACACCAAGCCCGACACCATGGCAGCCGGCGATATCACCCTGTACGGTAATGTCTATGTCCTTCAGGGCACCGTGAAGTTTGACCTGAACGGCGGCGAGGGCACTGCTCCCGCATCCTTGTCCGCAGAGATCGGCGAAACCATCACCCTTCCCGGCGGCGACGGCATCACCATGAAGTACTACAAGTTTGGCGGCTGGACGCTGAACAAGGGCTCCAACGTGGCAGTGGAAAGCATTGATGTTGTGGATGCTTCGACCATCACCGTCTATGCAATCTGGAATGTCAACTATGCCATGGTCAACTTCAGCGTCAACAACGGCGTTGGTACCGCTCCTGCGGCACAGAAGGTTGAAGTCGGCGAGGCAGTTGTGCTGCCCGATGGCGCAGGTCTGACCCGTGAGGGCTTCATTTTCGCAGGCTGGGCAGCAACCGCCAATGCGACAGAGCCGCTCACGACCTATACCGTGACCTCCACCGGCAGCAAGACTCTCTATGCAGTTTGGGCAGCGTTGAGCTGTGATCTGGTTGCCAAGGCAGGTTCCACGGCCGTCATCGACAACGAGAACCACTACATCTATGGTCTGTACTTCTCTCCCGATGAGCAGACGCTCAATGAGCAGTATCTCCAAGTCGAAGGCAACGGTCACCTCGAGTACAACTACCGCGGCTATATCGGTACCGGCACAGAGGTTTCTCTGATCAATGACTATACCGGCGAAGTGGATGCCACCTACACCATCGTTATCTTCGGTGATATCGACGGCGACGGTCTGGTTACCAACAACGATATTACCCTCATGAAGAGCCTGAACTCCTACACCATCTCCTATGAGGACGAGGCGTACAGAATCTTTGCGGCAGATCTGTTCGCAGATGGTTCTATCAATAACTCCGATATCACCATCGCCAAGAACATGAACTCCAACATCGTTATCCTCGATCAAGCAACCCGTGAACAGACACGTGTCTAATAACCCCTAAACATTGCGGCGGCGAAGGTTTTCTTCGCCGCCGTTTTTATGCCCAAAAATTTTCTCTCCCCACGGAAAATTGTGGGATTTGTGGTT
>JAQXLO010000130.1 GCA_029012165.1 Oscillospiraceae bacterium
GGACAGCTATGTCTCGTCCGCCTTTTATGCGGCGATCCTGCTGGGAGCCGGGATCACCGTCTGCGGCAGTGTATTCATCCGCCCGCTGATGCATTTGCTCGGGGCAACGGACACCATTCTGCCCTATGCCGTGGATTACGGGCGGTACATCATCTACGGAGCACCCGTTTTATGTGCGTCCTTCGTGCTGAACAATGCCCTGCGTGCCGAGGGCAGAGCCGCCTTGGCGATGATCGGTCTGTGCGCCGGGGGACTGCTCAACATCGCCCTCGATCCCCTGCTGATCTTTGTGTGGGGAATGGGCATCGCCGGTGCGGCGGTGGCGACGCTGGTCAGCCAGTGTGTCAGCTTCCTTATTCTGCTGTCCATGTTCCTGTTCAAAAAGAGCATTTTAAGCCTGCACCCGCACAACGCTTCCCACAGTATCCGCACCTACGGCGAGATCGTCTGGGTGGGATTGCCCTCCCTTTGCCGGCAGGGACTGGCGAGCGTCTCCACCGTTCTGCTCAACCGGCAGGCGGCGGCATTCGGTTTTGCAGCGGGTATGGCAAAGCTGGCCGACACGGCGGCGGCAGCGGCATACGCCGATGCGGCGGTGGCAGCGATGTCCATCGTCAGCAAGGTTTTTATGTTTATGCTCTGCGTGGCGCTGGGCGTGGGACAGGGCTTTATGCCCGTGGCGGGCTATAACTACGGCGCAAAGCAGTACGACCGTGTGCGCAAAGCGTATCGCTTCACGGTACTGCTGAGCCTTGGACTGATGAGCGCACTGGCGGCGGCTGTCTTTGTGTACAGCCCGCAGCTGGTCGCCCTTTTCCGTCGGGAGGATCCGGCGGTGGTGGAGATCGGTACACTGGCGATGCGACTGCAATGTGTCGCCATGCCCCTGCAAACCCTGATCGTGCCCACCAATATGATCCACCAGTCCCTCGGTAAGTCGGCGCAGGCTACCTTCCTTTCGGCGTGCCGGCAGGGCATCTTCTTCATCCCGCTGATCCTGCTGCTGCCCCGCTTCATCGGGCTGATCGGGGTACAGGCGGCGCAGAGTGCGGCGGATGTGCTGACCTTTGCCGTGAGCATCCCCTTTGCCATTCGCTTTTTCCGCAAACTGCGGCAGGAGGAAAACGCCCAAAGCACATAAAGCAAAACAGGCACGGAAGGAGCCCATGCCTGTTTTTCTAAAAACGAATATAACTACTCCTTGCCTTTGTACTTCTCCCGGGTGGCGATGCCGCCCCGGATGTGCCGCTGGGCTTTGTTGATGTCCAGCACACTGCGCACCTCGTGGTACAAACAAGGGTTCAGCTTTTGCAGGCGCTGGGAAACATCGGTGTGCACCGTCGATTTGCTCACCCCGAATTTCTTTGCCGCATCCCGCACCGTCGTCTGATTTTCCACAATGTATGTACCAAGCTCAACCGCTCGTTCTTCTACGATTCCTTTCAATCTGTCCGCCTCCTATCGTGTCACTGCAATATATGCGCCGAGGGGAAGAAATATGCGAAACCGACAGGATAATTCCGAAAGATAAAAATAAAACCCCAAAAATGTGGTTGCAATGTGCGCCGGAATGACGTATAATAAAGGAAGCACCGCAAGGCAGAGCCTTGCACAGGCGGATTGCGGGGAGTCCGCCATCCCCCGCAGGCGGCGCCGCACAGCGTCCGAGGGCGCCGTGGGAAAGTTTAGCCGAAAGGAAGTGAAGAAACCGGCGAAATTCTATTCAGGAAATATAAAGGCGAATAAATGTTCTTTTTTCGGGGAAATAGACCTTTTTGCCAAAAAAAGCGGAAAATCGGCAGGAATATTTTGAAAATGGACTTGCATTTTTAAAAATGCAATGCTATAATGAGTGTACATTTATTTAGGAGGAATTTTGAAATGAAAAAGAAAGTTCTTGCAGCGCTGCTTGCAGTCTGCATGATCCTCAGCACCTGCGTGCTGTATGCGTCCGCAGCGGGAGAGACAGTTCCAGTCGGGACCATATTAATCAAAGAAGGAACTACATACAAAAAAGCAACGAAAGGTACGGACTATGAAATCGCAATCAAAGTGTCTGCGAAGGATAGCCCTAAGGGAATCAGCAAGGGTGCGAAGGAATTGACATCGAGCGAGATTGACAACATCTTTGACTTCAAGAAATCTTCTTCCAACACCCCGGTCAAATACAAGGGAGAAATCGAAAACACACTCAGCTTGAATTGCACTATTGATAAAGCTACAGATTCCGCAAAGGTTACTATTGTAGGTGTCAATTATGACACTGAGATGACCAATCTTTTTATAGTTACGAAAGACTTTAGCTATGGCGGTACAGATGAACCTACTAGCTTATCAGCAGCGATTAAGGACGATAATATCGAGCCTTTAGAAGGAAAGTACAAGTACTCTCTTGAAAATGCCGATGCTGGCGTTCATGCAAGCGTTTCCCTTGCTGCCAAGCTGCACACGGTTACTACCGGTGTCAGATTTTTTGGTGCCAATAGCAAGAATTTGGTTGCAAACGAGATTGCAAAAGTGACCGTTTATGTCCATCGTGACGTGTATGGCAAAAACGATGAAGGTAAACCGATTTACAAAAAGGCTGTTTCCGACACAATCAGCGACTTGGCTGACGGCGATTTGGTCTATTTTGAAACACAGCTGAAAGATGCAGATAACCAAAAGTTCTATGCTTTCAATTGCTGGATCAATAGTTCAAACGAAGTCCAAGGAAAAGGATCCTATGTAAAAATCGGCAACTTTGATGTGTATCGTACCGAAGCGTACACCGTCACTGGCGACATAGCGCTTTATGCGAATTATGTAGAAATTGTTGATCGACATACAATTAGCTTCTCCTGCGAAGGCGAAGGCGCAATCGTCTATGCAGACGGCGAGAAGTCCATTGCAAACAGAGAAGTGTTCACAGGTGAGGGTCAGGTCAGCGTTTTAGATGGACGTGACGCATACTTCACCTTTACCCCCA
>JAQXLO010000131.1 GCA_029012165.1 Oscillospiraceae bacterium
GCTCTCGGCGCTTGCACGCTTTCACCGGCTTCCACCGCCATTTCCCGCAGAAGTCTGCCGCCGGCGCTGTAGAAGCGCACGGTGAAGATGGTGCCGATGATGGCGTAGTTCACATCGTAGTCCTCGCAGAAGCGGTGTGCGGGAGAATTGTTCTTGACCAATACGAGCTGAATGTTCCAAAACGCATCCGCATCGATGGTCTGCACACTGTCGGGGACAACGAATTTTTGCAGGCCTGCCGCAAAGCCCTCGCCCAGATGCTCTGCGGACGGGATCTCCAGAGTTTTCAGATCCGCGTTGCTGAACGCATAGGCGCCGATTTCTTTGGCTTTCGGGGCACGGATGGTCTGCGCCATCGTGTCCGCACAGGCGCCGTAGCCGATGGTTTCCGCCTGCGGCAGGTCGATCTCCGTGCAGCCGATTCCGTACAGCGCCACGTCGCCGACATATTTCAGCGAAGGCACCGACAGCGTTTGCAGGACGTAAGCGCCGTAGAGTCCGCCTATGCCCAGCGTGACCAGCTTCGGCAGGGAAAGCTCCTGTGCACCGATGTTGGACATTGCCCCTTCGCCGGCCTCTGTCAAAGCGGGAAGCTCCACATTTTCCAAAATGCAGACGGCAAATGCATAGGCACCCAGCGTAGTCAACTTGGGGCAGGACACGGTGCGAAGCGACATATAGGCAAAGGCAGAGTTACCGATGGTGCGCACATTCGGCAGACGCAGCTCCTCAAAGGTGCAGGATTCGAGTCCGTCCGTCTCGAAGGCGTGTGCGCCGATCGTTTCAACCCCGGCCAGATCGATCTGCGCAAGGCTGGTGCCGCTGAAAGCGCAATCCCCAATAGTGCGTACGTTCGGTGCGGAAAGCGTAAACAAATCTGCGCACCCACGGAAAGCACTGCCGCCGATGCTTCTTGCCGCAGGAAGCGTCAGACTATTCAGCGCTGTATTGCCGAAAGCTGTTTCGCCGACGGTGTCCACGGCAGAGAGGTCTATCTGCGAAATAGCTGTGTCCTCAAAGGCGCAGTCGCCGATGGTGCGCAGCTTCGTGGTCGTGTGCAGTATCTGCACCGGCGTGCCGTCCAGCGCAAAGTCGCCGATCTCCGTGATGCCGGCAGGAAGCGTCACTTCCTCCCCGATATATCCCAGTGCGCCTGTGAGGGTATTGCCCTCGGTCAGCAGCGTGTATTTCGCCTGTGTGCCGCCCACAAACAGCGGGATGCTCACGGGCAGGGTTTTTCCGTTTGCGGTGTAGCCCACTGCACGGAACAGACAGGACTGCTGCGCCTCAAAGGGCTTCGTAAACTTTTGGGATGCCGTGGTCGGCTCCGTGCCGTCGGTGGTGTAGTAGATCGTTGCCGGCTGTTCGCAGGTCAGCGTGACAATCGGGCGATCCGCATCATCGTTCACCTTTGCCTCCAGCCTGCAGGTCGGTGTATCTGTCGCACGCAGGGCAACCAAACCGGCACCGTAGAACTGCTCCTTGCCCATGGGGGTCGCCGTCGCTTTGAGCTTCTGCTCCAGTGCGGCGGGAGTCAGGGAAGTGTCCTGTGCCTTGTACACAGCGGCGACTGCGGCAACGTGGGGCGTCGCCATGGAGGTGCCGCTGAAGGCGATGTAGCCGCCGCCTATTTTGGCGGAGTACACATCGCTGCCGGGAGCACAAACGTCCACAATGTCGCCGAAGTTGGAGTAGTAGGCCAGCTGCAAATCCTTATCCAGTGCGGAAACGGTGATGCACTTCTCCAGTCTTGCGGGGCTCACATGGTCCGCATTCACCCGCTCGTTGCCCGCCGCCACCACGCACAGCGCACCGTGGGCAAAGGCGTAGTCCACCACATATTCCATCACATCGTACTGCTCAGGCATACCGCCAAGGCTCAGGCTGAGAATATCTGCGCCCTGCTCCACGGCGTACAGCATACCCAGCATGATCCCGGACATACTGCCTTCGCCGAAGCTGTCCAGCACCTTGACGGGCAGGATTTTGACATTGGACGGGGTCAAGTCCACAACGGTGCCGGCCGTGTGGGTGCCGTGACCTTCATCGTCCTCAAAGGAGCCGTTGCCCAGTAGAGACGTGCCGTTCAGGATGCGTCCGTCCGGGTTGGATCGGGGGTCATAGAATCCGCCGAACAGCTCGTGGTCGGTGTCGATGCCGGTGTCGATCATGGCAACGGTAACCGTGCTGCCCTGCGTACCGACAGCGTCATAGTAGTCATCCACGCCCATATAAGCGGCGCCCCAGGAAAAATGCTTCGAGCCGTCCGCCGCAATGCCGGGAATCGCCTCGGCGATGGGGTTGCCCATCGCCTGCACCGCTGTATCTGCGCAGACCCATTCCACGCCGGCAGTCTTTTCCAGCGCCGCCTTGGCAAGCTTCATGTCCGCAGCCGTCTCGTACTGCAAGACGGAAACGCCGTCAAAGGGGCCCGCCTGTGCGACGGCGCCCCGGGGATCGAATGCCCCGTCGGCACGCACGATCAGCCGCAGCGGTTCATCCTCGCCTGCCGCCGCCACTTTCCCCTGCTTTTCAAAGAACTTTTTGTCCGCCTGCAGCAGTGTGCCGGCGTCCGTCAAAAACTGTGAAAGCGGAACCGCCTGCGGTGCGTCCGCAACCGGCGCACAAAGGGCGGAAAAGGACAGCGCCGTCAGTGCTGCCAAAAAAATACTGAGAACCTTGGAAAATTTCTTCATCTGTTTTTCTCCTTTCTGAAATTAGCTTTATTATAGTGTAAAGAAAAATAAAAAGCAATGGCTTTATAAAAGAATTAAAGCAACCTTAAGGTTCTCTTAAGAAAACACCACACAATCGAGTCGTGCGCTGCGATTTGTGCGGTGTTTCCTTATTTTTCCCCGGTGACGTCCTGTGGGTTTCGGGGAAACAGATGAACTAATCGAGAATATCCAAAAGATATCCAACGATTCCTGCCCAATCCGAAATACTGTACCATGCCTCGAGCAAGCCCCCATAGGGCACTAAGAAAATGGCAAGCAGTGGAAACGGAATTGAGAAGAAAGCTCCTTCCAAACATCCAACAAAGAAACCTCTCACCATAAATAAAGGTAGCGTTGGTACAAGACCCAGCCCCTTCAAAACGGAAAGCACACGGTCTTTGCGCAGCAGGGTTTGGAACGCTTCCTCGCTGATGGCGTTCACGGTGTGTGTATACACTGCCTTGTCACCGTACCAAAGGGTGTAGACGGTCGTTCCCGCCTCCGCCACAGTCCGCAGTGCAGAATGCCCCTCCTCCACCCGTTCGCTGACCGTCACCGTGTTTCCGCTGCCATCGGTTTTCTCTAAACGGAACAGATCCTGCGGCAGACTGTCCATTTCAAAGAATTGAAACCCGACGCAGTCGCCCTGCACACAATCATCCTCCGGGTTGAGCACACGGAAGGCGCCGCTTAGAGACGATGTCACGCAGTGAGTCCAACCGTAGCGGGTTTGATACCCCACACGGAAATCCCCATAGGGCGTACCGTCCGGTCGGGTAAAGGCGCCTGCGCCGAAGTACAGTCTGCCGAACAGCGCACGCTCCGGCAGGCAGAGCAGATACAGTGTTTTTACTTCCCCTGTCTCGGCATCGGTCATCTCCCGTGTGTCAAAGTCCGCCATGGTGCCGCTGTACAGCACCTGCGCCGCTTGCGATCCCTCAACCTCTTCTTCCACGCAGAACGCCGCACTCTCGTCCCCCGCACATACATCGCCGCCGACGGTAAAGTAACACAGGGCGTTTTCCGCACTGCCGTCCGAAAGAACCAAGTGGCTTTGAATCTCCGGGTTCTCCGGCGCCTCCTCGGCAAAGCAGGTCGCCGCACCGGCGAGCGCCAGACAGACGGTCAGCACAAAGCAAAGCACACGTTTCATCCATTTTTTCATGTTTTTCTCCCTTTCTTTTTCCGTGCCTGTTTCGGCACATTTTCTTTTTTCATGTGGTATATCGCCAAACCCACGCCGGTAAATGCCGGCAGGATCAGAACGCAGGCAATCAGCGCTTCCACCATTTTTATCTCCCCTTTCTTTCCCGATTCCATAAGCCATTATAGAAAAACATAGCTTAAATAACAACGGAGAAGCGCTTAAGATTCGATTAAGAAAATGTGACGAACCGCAAAAACCGTGCCCCGCAGCAAAGCGGAGCACGGTTCGGAAGCACGGTATCAGATTTTTAGTAGCGCACAAAGCCGGTCGAGCCGTTGAGCACGTCGGACAGAACCAGAAAAATCAAAACGGAAACCAAAACGCAGCAGATCACGATCAGCAGTCGGATGTATCGGTCTTTGTCCGTGATGACCTTTTCATACAGCGCAACGAGGGGCGACGGATCCTCCGTCTCGGTCTCGGTCGGAATATCCGTGAGCTGATCGAGAGAGCCGCCCATCGCCTTCACGATGGCGTAG
>JAQXLO010000132.1 GCA_029012165.1 Oscillospiraceae bacterium
GTGTGCGGATTGCGAAGTAAGATTTTTTGTCAGGTTGCACAGAAAGACCGCCGACTTGCTAACGCAAGTCAAGGGATTTATGTGTAAGCTGACGGAATAAGATTCAAGCAAGGCGTGTGCCGCAATTGTGCGGTATTGCCCGGAATTTCGCCGACTGCGGTCAGCGACCAAAGGCGCCGCCTTTGGAATCCGCAAGCCTTTAAAAAGCTCCCGCGAAACTTTTAATCCCACAAAAATCCGTGATGAACCAAAATTCAGAGACTTTCTTCGACGATGTACCGTCCAAGGAAGCCTCTGTTTTTATTTTGGTTTTTATTTCAAGCGGAAAGTTTTGACCTCGAAGGGATGAACCGTGAAGCGGAACGTGCCGTTTTCACAGGGGATCGACTGTTCATTCTCCTCCATCAGGTTGCACTCCGTCACGCCGGTAAACGGAAGATCGACCGTGACCGTCACTTCTCCACGCTTTTGCTCGGATTCGTACAGACGAAGAATGATACCGTCCCCGTCCTGTGCCTTTTTCACCGCATCCACAACGATATCCTTGCGGTCAGTGCCCACGAAGGATCTTGCATCCGGCCATGCGCCGTCCTGTTTTTCCAGCAGGGAACCCACCAGCGGCACGTTCAGCGCCAGCGCTTCCCGCACGGTATCGGCATCCTGCCACGTGCCGGCGTGGGGATACAGGCTGTAGGTGAAGGTCGAAATGCCCAGATCGCCCTTGGTATCGGGGCAGGTCGGTGCACGCATCAACGTGATGCGCATACGGTTATCCTCGATGTCATAGCCGTACTTGCAGTCGTTGAGCAAGCTCACGCCGTAGTCGCCCTCGGACAGATCCGCCCATTTGTGCGCACACTGTTCAAACTTGGCGGCATCGTAGGAATTGTTGCGGTGGGTCGGACGCTGGATCGCACCGTGGGCGATCTCAAAGGATGCATGGGTGTTCAGAACGTTTACAGGGAAAGCCGCCTTAAGCACCTTGTCCCGCTCCTGCCAATCCACCGTCGTCTCGAAGTCCACACGCTCGCTGTCGTTGTACAGCACGATATCCTGCGTGAGCGTGGAATTGTGGAAGCTTCGTTTCACCCGTACCACCCCACGCACGGCGTTTGCTTCGACGACTTCCACGCTGTCCGCCGTGTCCAGACGCCAGCTCTTTTTGACATAGTTCTTTTCCAGATTCCACGCCGTCTCATGGATGCATTTATCCAAAAAGACCGTCAGCGCATTGCCTGTGCCTGCCAGCACCTCACGGTGATGTACCTTGTCGTAGACGGACGCCAGTTCGCCGTCCTCGGTCAGGGTAACTTTCAGCCGGCTGTTTTCCAGAAGCTGTTTCGTGGCAGTGACCGCCGCTTCCTCTGTCGGCTGTGCAAAGGGATAGAACCGGTATCCCATCGGCGGCACATCCTTGGCAACAAAGCGCAAAAAGGTCTTGCCGTCCTCGGTATAGCAGTGGCTTGCACAGCCCTGCACCCCTGTTGCCGCCTTCACCTGCACACAAACGGGTGCGCACTGGGCAAAGCTTGTCAGATTCCAGACGGTCACACCATCTCGGTCGGTACGGATTTGGGCATTGGCGGCGGCGAGCGCTTCGGTGAGCAGTGCCCTGCCCTCCTTTTGCAGGCGGGCATAATCGGGGCGGCAGTCCTCGATGGCTTCATGGATGGAGGTGCCGGGCAGAATGTCGTGGAACTGGTTCTTTAAAAGCAATTTCCACAGCGCATCCAGCTGCTCCCTGTCGTAGCCCTTGCCGGAAAACAGCGAAGCCATCTCGATTCTGGACAGCAGGAACTCGCCCTGCCGGTTATTTTTCTTGATGAACGCCTGACTTGTATAGGTGCCTCGATGGTTTTCGTAGTACAGCTCGTCATTCCATACGGGCAGTTTATCCGCATCCTTGGCGACCTCGTCAAAAAACGCCGACGGGTGTCCCATGCGGGAGGACGGCAGTCCCGGAAAATGCTGCAAGCGCAGAGCACTCTCTACCATGTAGTAGGTACAGCCTCCGCCGCCGTCTCCGTAGCCAAACATCCCGAAGGTCTTGCCGTTTGCGGCGTCCCGCTGCTCGTTCTCGTAGGCGGTTTCGCACAGCTGAGCTGCGGAATAGTTGCCCTGATAGTGAGAACGCTGGTTATACGCCAGAATTTCCGATCCGTCCGCACCCTTCCAGCGGAACAGGGTGTGGGGGAATCGGTTGGTATCCTGACTGCGCAGCTTCGCCGTGATGAAATATTTCATGCCGCTGCGCTTGATGATCTGGGGCAGCGCATAGGAAAAGCCAAAGCAGTCCGGCAGCCAGTATGTATCGGAGGACACACCGAATTCCTGCATAAAAAATTCACGACCCAACAGCAGCTGGCGGATCATCGCTTCGCCCGAGGCGATGTTGGTATCGCACTCGACCCATGTATTGCCCACAACGCTCCACTGGCCGTTCTGCACCTTTTCACGGATGCGCACATAGATGTCCGGGTACAGGCGCTTTACCATATCATACAGAATCGCCTGGCTCTGGGTAAAGGTGAACTGCGGGTACAGATCCATCAGCGCCAGATTGTTTGCGAAAGTGCGGGCAGATTTGCGCTCGCTCTCCTGAATGCGCCACAACCATGCCACGTCGATGTGGCTGTGTCCGTCCATCACCACGTCGCAGGACGGCAGATGCGGAATTTTCGCCATGGCGCTGTCCAAAAATACGGACGCTTCCCGGATAGACGCACGCACCTGCGGCTGCTCGAAATCGTAGTCCACCATATGCAGGGAATCATCCAGCGCAGCATAGACCTTGTCGTGGATAAATGGGTCACGGATGCTCGGCAATGCGTCCCAAATCACCGCCGTGTCTATAATATACTTTTCACAGGCAGTATCCACCGCCACAAACTCCGCCGT
>JAQXLO010000133.1 GCA_029012165.1 Oscillospiraceae bacterium
TCGGAGGTGTGCCAGTTGAGCGCCTCACAGCCGTATTCACTGATGCCGATCGCCTTTTGCGGATACGCCTTGTGGAACTTGTCCAGCCACTCGCCGTTCATCTCCGTGGTGCCGCCGTACCAGCCGAAGTAGTGGTTGTAGGAAACGATGTCGGGGATGTGGACGTATTCGCTGTGGATGTCGCACATGGTCAGCACCGCCATGGTGGTGACCCTTGTTTTGTCCAGCCGGTGCACCAGATCGTTGAGAATGCGGTGGTTTTGAATCATGGATTCGTCCTTGGCGCCGTTCATGGTGATCTCGTTGGACAGACCCCACGCCACAATGCAGGGATGGTTATAGTTTTGCACGATCAGCTCCTTCATCTGGGAGACGGTGTTGTCCAGACCGTTCGGCATATGGCGGGAGATGTAGGGGATCTCCGCCCAGATCACCAGACCCCGTTCATCGCACAGGTCGTAGAATGCCTGGGCGTGCTGATAGTGCGCCAGACGAATGGTGTTGGCGCCCACCTCGCAGATCAGGTCGATATCCTCCTTGTGGTGTTCGTATTGCAGGGCGTTGCCGATGTGCGGCCTGTCCTGATGGCGGCAAACGCCACGCAGGGGGTATTCTTCGCCGTTGAGGATAAAACCCCGTTCGGGGTCTACTTGGAAGCTGCGGCAGCCGAACCGTGTGCAGACTTTGTCCGCTTCTTCGCCGTCCGACAGGAGGATCGCCTCGGCTTTATAGAGGTACGGATCTTTGCGGCCGTGCCAAAGATGCACGTTTTCTATCGTAAAGGTCACTTCGGGATTTTTGCCCGTCACCGTTTCTTCGGCGATGACGGTTTCCCCGTCGAGAATGCGGAACTGTACCGTACCCTCGCAGAACGCCTGCACCGTCACATTCGCATTTTTGCCCTGCACTGCCGGGGTAACTTGGATGCCCGGCGTGCCGCAGTAGTCCAGCTCGAAGTGGTTTTCGGGGACGGAAATCAGGAAGACGTCCCGGTAGATGCCGCCGTAGAAGGTGAAGTCCGCCGTCTGGGGATATACCCGGTCGTTGGGGGCGTTGTCCACCAAGACGCAGAGCAGATTTTCCCTTTGCACGGCGGGAATCTGTACACGGAAGGTGGAATAGCCGCCGTCATGTTTGGTGATGCACTCGCCGTTCCAGTACACTGCGCAGGAGGAATTGACGCCGTCAAATTGCAGATAGTGTACCGTGCCCTGTGAAAACAGTGCGTCGTCCAGGGATTTTGCAAACCAGCACTGCCCTCGGTAGTAGTCGTTGCCGCCGTCCTGACCGTCCTCGCCGTTCCAGGTGTACGGCAGATCCAGCTGTTCCCAGTCCGTGGGCAGCGCCGCAGGCAGGCTTGCATTTTTGGAGAACCGCCAGTCCTTGTTGAGAAGTTGAACACATCTTGCCATTTTCTTTCCTCCGTTCCATTTTTTGACATTGTATCATTTTTTTGCAAAGGGTTCAAGCGTTCACAAAAAGAAAGATCGGGAGCGGTGTGGATCCGTTCCCGATGGGCAAAGCGAAGCGGTTGTCAAAGGCGGATAAATGCCAGTTCCACCAGCCCAACCAAACGCAGGGCAAGGCGCAGCAGCAGCGGAAGGTTCTGCGTATAGGAGAGGTAGACGGCGTTTGCGCCGGTGGTGTCCTGTACGGTCGGATTCGAGATCACCCCCGTACCGCTGCTGCCGCCGGTCAGGAGCATATAGTTGTTCTTTTCACTCGGCAGATCCGCAGTGAAATTTGTCAGCACAGAGTTAAACTGCTTGTCTGCACGAAAGGCGATGTGGGTATCCCCGTCCGAGGAATACCAGTAGCAGAAGCAGTCGTGGAAGATGCTGGTGCGGTTGGTGGTCGTGCGGAAGGCTGTGCCGAACTGGTCGCTGTAGCAGAAGTCAAACCAGTTTGAGCCGCCTTCGTCTAAAAAGCCGCAGCTGTTTACATAGTCGGTATAGTCCGAATAGTACAGCGGATGGATGTTTTGCAGATGATTGCCCGAGCTTTTCACCTGAACGCCCGTATAGACATAGCCGATGCGGATGTTAGACAGCGTGTTGTCGTAGCCCTCGATGAGGATGCCGATGCTGTCGGTGGTGCCGGTGCCGATGATATTCAGAGAATGGATATCTGCATCGGAGGAACCGCCGTTGGCGCCGTACAGGATGTGCAGACCCACCACCGTGTGCTTGATGGACACATTGCGCACCATCGTCTCTCTGCCGCCGTCTATGGAGATGCCGTCCGCAACGCCGCTGCCGTCGATGATGCCGCCCTCGAAAGAGTAGTTGCTGCCGTTGGTGTGGGTGTCATTGGCCGGGTAGATGGCGCCCAGACGCACCACGGCCTGTCCCGGTTCCCAGTCGCCTGTCGCTTTCAGGACGGCGAAGTCTGCCAGCTTCAGGGAGACGCTTCTCCTCGGGTCGGCAGGCGTGCAGAGCGGTTTAGATACCATGTACTCGCCGTCGGCGAAGAACAGGGTGCGGTTCGGGTTGTCCTCGATGAGCTGCTGCAAGGCGTCGGCAACGTCCTCGCCCGTGTTCGGTGCAACGAAGTCCGCAACGTTCAAATAAACTTCGTCCATAGCAAAAGCGCCAAGGGTGAGCGCAGACAGCATACAAATCACCGCCAGAAGCAGCGCCGTCGTTTTTTTCAGAGCGGTTTTCATCCGGAAGTCCTCCTTTTGTTTATAAAATTGTATCGTAGTACCGATACGTTCCCAAAAAAATGATCCAGTTGCCCGCCAAAACGAACAGGTGAAACAGGGCGTGAAAGTAGCGAACCTTTTTGCCCACGAAATAGATTGCCGCCCCGACGGTGATGCAGATGCCGCCGAGGATAACGGCGTGCAGGAACGCACGGTCGGCGTCACCGCCCGCATTCACCGAGCGCATCCCGAAAACGGCGATCCACCCGAGCAGCACATACATAAAGATCTGCGGAATATTGAACCGTTTCAGGTCCATGAAGGTAAGCAGAATCCCTGCCGCCGACAGAATCCAAATCAATACGATAAGACTGACGGACAGTGTGGGAGCGGCTTGGTAAACGTGTGCCAAATAGAATGCCGTTACGTTGCCCGAAATCATGAGATAGATGTTCGAGTGGTCAAGTGCACGTGCCACCTGCTTATGAAATCCGGGCTTCAGCCCGTGGTATACGGCGGAGGTCGCAAAGACCAGCAGGGTAGACAGCAGATAAATCACGGTGGAAAAGCTCTGTACGCCGCTGGCTCTCCCATTCTGTAAGCGCAGGAGAAAAAAGGCGCCGACAAGATACATCGGTACGCCGATGGCGTGGGTGATGCTGTTGATCCTGTCCTCGGCAGGGGAATAGTCGGGCAGCGGAATATTCTTCAAATTAAAAATCAAAATCGCATCCTTTCCGTTTCACTCACCGTGCGAGCATCAGCATACCCTGCGTGATCAGCAGCTCCCCCAAAACATAGGTGAGCATGACCGTGAAATGTCTGCGGAACACGAGGTTTTTATTTTTGTGGTAGCGCACGAGGAACAGGGTGCAGTCGGAGACGAAGAACAGTACCGCCCCCGCATACGCCACGGCGGCGCCCCACGACCGATCGCACAGCAGCTGCATGAGGGCAAAGACATTCATCGTACTGTTGCACAGCAGATATACATACATCGGCACGAGCATCATTTTCGGTGTGGACGGCGTCAGGGAACGGATGATCCATGCCGAGATGCCGTAGTACACCAGCGCCGCCGGGATCACCGCCGCCCAAAGGATATGGTGAAAATCCACCTGCCGTGCGTACACGGCGATGAACAAAAAGTGCGTAAACATAAAACTGATGCCGCCCATGACGAACCACCTGTTGCCCTTCGGCATCAGCAGGACGTCCCCCAGCCAGCTGGTCGCCAGCGCCGCAATCAGCAGTGCGGAGGGCGATTCGGCGGCGAAGAGGTAGTACAGCAGGAGAAACAGCAGCAAAAGCGGCTTTGTGCGCCTGCGCTTTTTGCTGTCGTCCCAAAAGGAATCCCAAAGGTGCCACACCGTCGCCACGGACAGCAGAATCAAAAACAAGTATTGCATACTTTCTCCTCATTTCATGAACATTCTAATGGAAGGAATCCTGCAAGTCAAGAAAAACTTGTCACCGCCACCGTGTGCAATTTCGGACAAAGTGTTGATTTTTGAACAGATGTGTGCTATACTTTCCGCAGAAATGAGGTGCATATGCAATGGCAAATGTTCGCAATGACCGTCGGGTCAGCTACACAAAAATGGTGCTGAAAAATGCGCTGATCGAGCTGATGCAGGAGAAACACATCGGCAAGATCACCATCAAGGAGATCTGCGAGCGTGCAGATATCAATCGAGGCACTTTTTACACCCACTACACCGACCAGTTTGACCTGCAAAACCAGATTTTTGAGGATCTGCTCTCGAGAATCAGCGCCTATATGGATCAAACACCCTACGCCTCCGGCACGCCGGAATCCATGACGATGCTGACGTGTATTTTCCGCTTCACCTATGAAAACCGTCAGCTGGTCAAGCTGGTGTTCAGCGACCACAGCACCATCCATTTGCAGGACGAGATCCTGCGCTTCCTTTCGGAAAAAAAGATTTTCCGCAATTTTCCCGTCCGCAAGGAGATGGAGGGCTATCTCTACCGCTACATCGCCTACGGCTGCGTGGGCATCGTGCGCGAATGGCTCGAAACGGGTACCGACTCCCCCGAGACCATTGCCGAGCTTGTTATGCAGCTGACCGAAAAGGGCTTTTCCGCCTTTGCCTAAAAAACGCAATTCCCTTGCCGAGGACAGTTCTCCTGCCCGGCAAGGGATTTTTTATGGATTGTCGGTTTGCTTCGTGCCGAGCAGACGGTTCAGCGGTGCACGCAGATATCGGCTGAACAGTTTTACGGTCGTGCCCGTGAGCAGTGCGGCGATGACCGTGCCCTCCCGGATGCCCACGATCTTTCCGTGGAAGAACAGCAGGGACAGTACCAGAGACGCCAGCACGCAGGAGATGTCAAAGAAGATTTTCACGTTGCCGAATTCCTTGTGTGTCGTGTCGGAGACGGCTTTTACAAAGGCTTCGCCGGAATTCATAATGACGTTTGCGATCACCGCCAGAGCGATGCCGAAGCCGAGCACTGCCGTGCCGAGGACGACCATCCCCAGCCGAACGGGATAATGGTTCACAGGGATAAACCGTACCAGCCACATTCCGAAGTCCGTGAACCAGCCGAACAGAAAGGACAGCGGCACCTGCAAAAGCTGGATGGGCTGAAATTTTTTGCGCAGCAGGAGGATCTGCCCGAGAATCAGCAGACAGTTCCACAGGATCAGCCATGTGCCGATGGAGACGGCGTCGAAGCGGGCGTTCAGCACGTTGGCGACCGAGGAGATCGGCGAAATGCCCAGCTCGCCCCGTTTGGTGAGCGCTACGCCCATCGCCGAGAAAAACAGTCCGAGAATAAACAGAATATATCGTTTGGCAGTTTCGGTTTTGCGCATGTATCCTTGCCCCTTTCACAGCCGCACAAAAAAGGTGCTGTACCTTTCCTGCGCAAATCATACCACATCTCCGCCCCGCAGACAAGCCAAAAAGTACGGGCTGTTGAAGGATCGGAAAAAAGCAGGGGAGGCGTTACACGGGCGGGAGGGAGGCGGCGAAGGCGTACAGGTCGGAACTGCTGTGCAGCAAAACGGGGGTGCAGCCGGCACGGCGGCCGGCCTGAACGTCCCGGTCGGAATCGCCGATCATGTAGGATTCTTGCAGGCTGATATGCAGATCCTCCGCCGCCTGCAGGAGCATACCGGGGGACGGTTTGCGGCAGGCGCAGGGTATTTTGTATTCCGGCCGTTCGCCTGCGAACCCCTTTTCGGGATGGTGCGGACAAAAATAGATGGCGTCCAGATAGGCACCCTCTTTGCCCAGCAGGGTTTCCAGACGGTCATGCACGGTGCGCAGCTGCGCTTGCGTGCACATCCCCTTGGCGATGACCGGCTGATTGGTGATAAGGACAGTCAAATATCCCTTGCGGTTCAGCGTTGTAATGGCTTTTGCGGCGCCGGGGAGAAGCTCGATCTGCTCCGGCTTTGTATGTGTTCCCTGTGTACATTCAGCGTGCCGTTCCGATCCAGAAAGACCGCTTTTTGCGCAAAGCTGCGGTTTCGCCGGCGGACAAGTCCGCTGGCGACATCCGTTTGCACCTGGGCATAGCGTTCGGGCGTGCCCATATCCCGGACATATTCCGTGCTTTTATAGGCGAACAGTCTGCCGGTGTTCACTGCAGGGCGAAGAAGATCCTTGTCTAAGTCTGCTTTGCCTTCCCGGGGAAAAAGCTTCAAAAGCTCCGGGGAGAGGATTTGAATGCCGGCGTTGGACAGGTTGGCGCCGTCTTTGCGATTCGGAGCTTTCGGCAGGAAGGCGCAGATGCGTGCAGTCTCTGCAACACAAACACGGGTACTGTCGCAGGGATGCGCATTGGGATGCACGAAAAGCGTTGCGAGCGCACGATTTTGTTTATGCTGCTGCAGCATGGGTTCCAGAGAAAAGTCAAAGATCAAATCGCCGCTGCACAGCAGAAAATCCTCTTTTAGTGCAAGATGAAACAGTGCGCCCGCCGTTCCGAGGGGCTCGGTTTCACGGAAGTACGTTATGTGCACGCCGAATTGGCTGCCGTCTGCAAAATAGCTCTCGATCTTTTCGGCGAGGTACCCGGTGACGAGGAGAAAATCCTGAATGCCTTCACGGCGCAGGATGTGGATTTGATGTTCCAGCACAGGCTTCCCGCAGACGGGGAGCATGGGCTTCGGGAGTTCACGGCACGAATCGGCGATCCGGGTGCCGAATCCGCCGGCAAAGATCGAGTACTGCTTTTGCGCCGACTCAAATTTCGGTATGTTTGCACGGGATTACGACATCGCCTGCGCATTGATCAGCGCCAAAAGAAAATATGGCTATCCGAAGGTGTTCAGACCCTGCTACGAAAAAAACAGCGATGAACGTGTGTTCCGCATTTGCAGTGCGCTCAACAGCGAGGGCATGGACAAGGGCGCAACGATGGCGTACCAGACCCTGAACCCGGAGGCACTGCGCAATATCGGGCGAAAAAATCTGACGATGGAACATTTTTCCACGTTGATGCAAAAATATAACGAAGCGGGAATGCCCACATACTCCGAGTTGATTCTGGGACTGCCCGGCGAAACCAAGGAGAGCTTTTGCGAAGGGATCTGCCGTTTGCTCGAAAACGGACAGCACAACTCCCTGAGCGTCTACCACTGCGAAGTGCTGCCGAATTCCGATCTGGCTGACCCGGCGTTTCTGCGCAGGCACCGGATCGAAGTGATCCGTGTGGCGTTCAATCATATCCACAGTGCCGTCAAAAAGGATGAGCACGTGCAGGAGTATTCCTATCTGGTGCGTTCCACGGCAACGATGCCCAGGGAGGACTGGGTATATGCCAATCTGTTTTCCGTCTGTGTGCAGTGTTTCCACAGTCTGGGGATCCTGCGCTGTTTTGCGCTGTATCTTCACGCACAGGGGAAAACCACCTACATGGATTTCTATACGGGACTGCTGGAATTTATTCTCCGGGGGAACGGCAGACTGCACAAGCTGTGGATGCAGTTTAAAGAAAAATATGACCGCTCCCTTTCCGGGGATTGGAATTATTACAATGCAGCGTTCGGCAACGTGACGTGGTTCTTTGGGGAGGGCGCATTTTTGGAGATGCAGAGGCAGCCGGATGCCTATTACGAAGAACTGCTGCCGTTTCTTGCCCGGTTTCCCATGGATGCGCAGCTGTCTGCACAGCTGATGCAGTATCAGCGTGCCGTTCTGCGAAAGCCTGCTCCACGGGAAGAAACAGTGACTTTCGACTGGGACTTCCGTGAATATTTTGACGCCGTATTAAAAGGAAAAAAGGCCTGTTTGCAAAAGAGAAAAACCGTTTTGCAGTTCAGCCCCAAGATGCAGTTTTCCACCGTGGCAGAGTATGCCAAGCAGGTGGTGTGGTTCGGACGGCGCAGAGGGGCGTCTATGCTGTCTGCGGATGAAGTAAAACAGATAAAAGGTGAGTCAACATGATCGCAGTCATCGGGAGCGGATTTCTGGGCAGCTATGTGCTGCGATATGCGTCGGCGCATACCGAGGAAAAGCGGATAGGTACGGTGCGTGCGCACGGGAACATACCACGGATAGACGGCGTGGAATGGGTGGAATGCAATGTGACACGGCAGGAGGATCTACACCGCCTTTCCCAAAGGTGCGCCGGGGAAAAGCTGACCGTGTTTTATTTCGCCGCCTGCCACAACATTGATTTTGTGCTGGAGCATCCGCAGGAAGCGCTGAAAATCAACGTGGATGCACTGCGGGATGTGCTGGACGCCTTGCCGAATATCGAGAAGCTGCTTTTTGCATCCACGGACTGTGTATACGGCGAGAACGATGCACAGCACCCGACGTTTTCCGAAGACGCTCCGTGTGCACCGAAGAATGTTTACGGGCAGCAGAAAGCGCTTGCGGAGCAGATCGTCCACGAGCACGGTTTTACCGTCACACGGCTGCCGTATATGTTCGGCCCGTCCCTCACCCAAAAACCGCATTTTTTCGATACGGCTTCCGAAGCACTGCGAAGCGGAAAGCCCATCCGCATGATCGACGGCCTGTACCGCTCGGCGCTGTCCTACGAAACGGCGGCGCAGATTTTGTTTGCCCTTTCCCGTTTGCCGGCGGATGCGCTGCCGCAGACGGTCAATGTGTGCGGCGACTGCGGCTACAGCAAATACGAGCTGGGCTGTCTGTTTGCGCAAAAGGCGGATGCGCCGCTTTCTCTGGTGGAAAAAATATCCGAAGAGCAGGGCAAAGCCTTTTTCAAGGATTACAGAGCGCACTCGGCCGTCATGGACAATACACGGTTGAAAAGGGTGTTGGGCTGTTCTTCCATACAGGTGGAGGGGATCGTATGGTGATCACACGAACCCCGTTTCGGATTTCCTTCTTCGGCGGGGGAACGGACTTTCGGGCGTATTTCTCCGAGTACGGGGGCAGTGTTTTATCGACCACGATCGATAAATACTGCTATTTATCCATGCGCCAGCTGCCGCCCTTTTTTGCGTACAAAAATCAGTTGACCTATTCCCGCATCGAGCGGTTCGATGACCCTGCCGAGGTGCAGCATCCGCTGGTTCGTGCGGCGCTGCAGCACATCCCCACAGACCGCATACAGATCGCCTATGACGCAGACCTCCCGGCGTGTTCGGGAATCGGTTCCAGCTCCGCCTTTGCAGTGGGGCTGGTGCAGGGACTGCGTGCTTTTCACGGGGAGTACCCGGATTGTACAGCGCTCGCCAAGGAAGCCATTTATCTTGAGCACACACTTTGCGGGGAATCCGGCGGAGAACAGGATCAGGTTGCCGCAGCTTTCGGCGGGCTGAACCGCATTGATTTCACAGCGGACGGCTTTGCGGTGCATCGGCTGGAATTGACGGAAGAGTGCAAAAAAAGCCTTCAGGAAAATCTGCTGCTTTTGTTTACGGGCTTTACCCACTTTTCCGGAAAGGTGGCGGCGGAACAGCAGAACAATATTCCCTCTACATTGGCGCAGCTGCACGAAATGCAGCGGATGACAGACACGGCGCAGCAGATCCTTTTGGATGGTGACCCGGACGATTTTGGACGGCTGCTGCATGAAACATGGCAGCTCAAGCGCACACTTTCCCAACAGATCACAACGTCCAAAATTGACGACATCTACGCCCAAGCACGCAAAAACGGTGCGCTGGGCGGGAAAGTGCTCGGCGCCGGCGGCGGTGGATTCATGCTTTTGTATGTGCCGAAGGCGCAGCAGGAGAAGCTCAAAACCGCCTTGCAGATGTACCAGTTCGTGCCCTTTGCCTTTGAAGAAACGGGAACACAGCTGCTGTATGAAAGCGGAAGCGACCTTAAGGATTGGGTAGTGTCAAGAGTTATGCGCAAAATTGATTTTGGTCTCTGGCAGAAATCTATTACAGAGGGCGGCTTAACCGCCCCTTGGTTACATTACAGCAGGCAGGGCGCAAAGGGTCAAGG
>JAQXLO010000134.1 GCA_029012165.1 Oscillospiraceae bacterium
AAAAAAATCCGCTCTGCACCGGCAGAGCGGACAAGCTGTTTGCTTTTGGATTATTGCAGGGGGATGACGATATCCACTTCGGGGATATTTTTACCTGCGGCGAAGTTGCGTGCACGGAAGGTGACGTTCTCATCCGTTACCTCCACCACACAGCCGAGGCCGTTTTCATTGCAGCGACCGTCCATATTATCAATGGTCATGCTCGGCAGGTTGACGGAGTGGATGCCGTCAATATTCTCGTAGGTGTATGCACCGAAGCCGGTGTGCAGATGTCCTGTGAGCAGGATCACATTTTTGTATTTGGCCATGGTCTCCTTGAGCGCATCGGATTGTGCGCCCACACTGCCTGCGGCATCAATGGGACTGTTCCAAGTGCCGGGCAGACCGTGGCTGTCCTTAAAGGTCTGGTGCAGTACCACAAAGGCGGGCAAGCCGTCTGCGGTCGCTTCCTTGAGAGAATCGTCCAGCCACTGCATCTGTGCAGGGCTGATGTAGGATTCCTCAAACTCCGTGCGGTCTGTGCCGAGGACGATAAAGGTGTAGCCGTTGACGGTGTATTTGTAGTGCAGGGAATCCACGGTGAGATCACTGCCGCACGCCGTGTTCAAACCGTTCATAAAGCCCGTAAAGCGTTTGACCACTTGCTTGTAGCTGCGCAGACGCACGTCATGGTTGCCGACAGCCATGAGGAAATTCCGCACATTGTCCACCGGCAGATTGTCCGCAATGTGTTCATACTCGCAGGCAAGACCGTTTTCTGCGATGTCGCCGGCAATCACCAGTGCGTCAAAGGTTTGCTCCGAGTTGGCAATATCCTGACAGGCGGCGACAAAGTAGGGGTCACGCTTGAGCATATAGTTGGAGATCTGCGGGTCAGCCCATGCAAGAAAGCAAAGCCGGCAGTCGTCATTGTCCACCTCGATGGGTGTTTCCGCAGAGGGACCGACAAAGGGGTTGAATGCGTAGAAAACAGACAGACAGAGTGCAAGGATCTTGGACAGAATGTTCATTTTTTTACCTCCGAACAAAAGCTGTATACATTATAATACACATCTTTTCCCTTGTCAATGCATAACTTTTTGTGAAGATGTACAGTTTTTTTAATTTTCTGATACGGAATTTATTTTCCGAAAAATGGGTGTATAATACCTCCATAATGAAAAACGAGGCGATGACAGATGCTACTGGCGATGGATGTCGGCAATACAAATATCACCCTCGGCGCTTTTGACGGGGACAAGCTGTGCTTTGTTTCACGCCTTGCAACGGAGCGGTACCGCACTTGTGACCAATATGCCGTGGAGCTTAAGCAGATCTTTTCGCTGTACGGCATGGATGCCGCCGAGCCAACGGACTGCATTATAGGCTCCGTGGTACCTGAGCTTACCTCGGCGCTCTGCGGTGCGGTGGAAAAGGTGTCCGGCGTCAAGCCCTTGGTGCTCTCACCCGGCGTGCGCACAGGACTGAATATCAAGACGGACAACCCTGCGGAAGTGGGTGCCGATCTTGTGGCAGGAGCTGTGGCGGCGGTCGCACAGTACGAAATGCCCTGTTTGGTGCTCGATCTCGGCACGGCGACCAAGATTTCGGTGCTGGACAGAACGGGTGCTTTTTGCGGCTGTACCATTGCCGCAGGCGTTTCCATCTCTCTGGATGCGCTGGCTTCCCGCACCTCCCAGCTGCCCCGCATCAGCTTCAAGGCACCCTCCCACGTGATCGGCAAGAACACCGTGGACAGTATGCAGTCGGGAACGGTGTTCGGCGTTGCGTCCATGCTGGACGGGATGTGCGACAAGATCGAGGCAGAGCTGGGCGAACCTGTGCAGACGGTGATTGCGACCGGCGGACTGTCCGGCGATATTGCAGAGAATTGCAGCCGGGATGTTTGCCGCAATCCCGATCTTATTTTGCAGGGACTGCGCATTATCTATCTCAAGAACCGTAAAAACTGAATACATTTCCCATTTTTTGCAATGCTTATTCTGTTATTATGCGTTGTATCCGCAAAAGCGGAACAGCAGCAAGGAGGAATAAATCATGAAAAAGCAAACCAACACACACGCCCTCGCACTGACGGCCATTTTCGCAGCGCTGATCATCGTCATGACAGTGACTCCGTACCTTGGCTACATCAGTTACGGCGCCATTGAGATCACGACGCTGCACATCGTCACCATACTCGGTGCCATTTGCGTCGGACCTCGCATGGGAACCCTTCTCGGAGCCGTCTGGGGAATGACCTGTATCGCTCGTGCGTATCTGGCTTTCCCGGTGTTTCTGGATTTCGGGTTCGGCAATTTCTTCGTAGCCGGTCTGCCCCGTATACTGGTGGGACTGGTGGCCGGTGCGCTCTTTGCGGCGCTGGCAAAAACGAAGCTGCCAAAGGTCGTTTCTGCAGGCATTTGCGCTGTGGCAGGTACCTTCACCAACACGGCACTGGTACTGACCGCCATGAACATTTGGCAAAAGAACCATGGCGTCATCGAAGAAACCGGTGTATTCACCATCTTCGGCAGTATCTTCAAAACGCTGATCGGCGTCAACGGCGTCATCGAGCTTGCGGCGGCGGTCATCCTCGTCCCCGCACTGTACAAAGCGGTCTCCAAAGCCCGCAAATAAGACACAAACAAAACAACCGGCGACACATTTTCAACTGTGCTGCCGGTTGTCTTTTTCTGTCGGGGGCGGTTTATGCCGCCTGTTTGGCTTTGATATACTTTTCGATGTCCTTGCTTAGCGCCTTGTCGATCAGCTTGATGGTGGCGAGAACATTCAGGATCTTGGGGATAAAGCTGATGATCTTGTGATCCTTGCCGAACAGCTCCATCAGGAAATCGATCACGGGGTAATCCTCCCGCTGGTTGAGCAGTCTTTTGCCGGACAGGGCAAATTCGCTGTGGTCGCAGATCAGGTCTTTGCCGATGAAGGAGCCGTATTTCACCCGCAGCTTGTAGGAATCGAACTTGTTGATCTCTGCGCCTGCTGCACCGAAGTCTATGTCGGCCATGCCGTTTTTGCAGCCGGTGAAGTGGTAGGTGCCGACCTCGGTGATTTTGGAGCCGTCCACCTTGTAGAGGGTGACGCTGTTGTTGCCGGGCAGGTAATCGGTGAAAGCACTGCTGATGAGCAGCTTTCCGGCGTAGACGTGGGTATCGTCGTACTTGGTTGCGATAAAGTTCTGAATGCCCAGATCCCGAATCGTATACTTTTTGTCGGCGCTGGTGAGCAAGACGCCGTTGTACTCGCCCTTGTAGGCAGCATTCGGAATGCCGTCCACGGTACAGTAGGCGCCCTCTTCCACGTTCAGGTAATACAGCCGGGTGGGATTGAACTTCACGCCAAAGGTACTGCCGTCCGGGGTGTACAGATCCAGAATACGGTTGTTTTCGGCATGGGGCTTGCAAACGGCGGCAACCGTGCCGTCCTCGTTCAGAAAGGCGATCTGCTTGGTGCTGTTGTAGTTGACCAGTTGGTTGCGGAAATAGATGCTGATGGTGCGGCAGATACCGGCATTGGAATCCACATCGTGCTTCAGCAGGTCGTAGACTTCCATGGGTATGGTGTCTGCGGCGCTGGCGGCAACGGTCAGCACGGAGAATGCCATCAGGCAGGCAAGCAAAAGAGACAGAAATTTTTTCATCATGATTCACTCCCGATCCATTCAATACACATAATATACCATCTTTTTCCTGTGCCGTCAATAACCATTTCTGCGCATACTGATAAGAGAACGGTTTTGGGAGGGCATTATGAAATCGGTATGGCAGGAAACGGAATTGCCGCATTTCCCACGGCAGACGGAGGATCTGCACACGGATGTGCTGATTATCGGCGGCGGTTTGGCGGGGATTTTGACGGCGTATTTTCTTGAACAGAACGGCGTGGACTATGTGCTGGCAGAAAAGGACCGCATTTGCGGCGGTCAAACACAGAACACTACGGCAAAAATTACGCTGCAGCACGGGTTGATCTACGGCGATATGGCAGACAGCAGTTTGGAAAAAGCGAAGAAATACTACAAAGCCAACGAAGCGGCGGTACAGAAATATGCTTCGATGTGCAAGGATATAGACTGCGATTGGGAGCCGAAGGACAATTATGTCTACTCCGTATGTGACCGTGAGAAGCTGGAAAAAGAGGTGCAGACACTGGGCGAGATCGGCTGCAAGGCGGAGCTTTG
>JAQXLO010000135.1 GCA_029012165.1 Oscillospiraceae bacterium
TGGTGTTGTTAGGATTTCGCCGACTGCGGTCGGCGACCAAAGGCGCCGCCTTTGGAATCCGCAAGCCTTTAAAAAGGCTTGAACGAAACTTTTAAACCCACAAAAAACCGTGATGAACCATTAAAAAAACTTGCGCCGATGGTTCGGCACAAGCTTTCCTGTTTATTCTTTTTCCATATTCTCCGCCGCTACGGCCAGCATCAGCTTGATGCGGTTCTCCTGGTTGACGCTCGTGGCGCCGGGGTCGTAGTCGATGCAGACGATGTTTGCCTTGGGGTTGACCTGCTTTACCTTGCGCACCATTCCCTTGCCGGAGATGTGGTTCGGCAGACAGCCGAAGGGCTGGGTACAGATGATGTTCTCAAACCCGTGCTCCGCCAGCTCCAGCATTTCCGCCGTCAGGCACCAGCCCTCACCCATCTTGCAGCCGAAGCTGATGACCGGTTCGGTGAGCTTGCGCACATCGTCGTGGAGCATGGGCGGTGTAAAGGTGCCCTCCTCCTTGATGACGTCGATCATGATTTTCTCCACCGATTTGACCAGCGCTTTCGCCGCCTCAAACGCCGCAAGCTCCACCAGCGAACAGCCGTAAAGCTTGTGATCCTCGTGCCGGTGGTCGATGAAGAACAGCAAAAAGCCCATCAGACCCGGTACATTCACCTCGCAGCCCTGACTGATAAGGAATTCTTCCAGGTTGTTGTTGGCCATGGGGGAGTATTTCACGTAGATTTCGCCGACGATGCCCACCTTGATTGCCTTGCGCTCGACCCGTGGGATCGCCGCAAATTCACGCACCATCTGGCGGAAATTTTTGCGAATAGCGGGGTTGGTCAAACCTTTATTCTTTCGGAAATCGGCGCTCAGCCGCTCCACCCAGCTGTCCACAAGGGCGAGGCTTTCGCCCTTATTCTTTTCGTAGGGGCGCACCTGATTGTTCAGCAGCATCAGCATATCGCCGTACACCACGGCGCCGAGGGCTTTCGGGAGCATATCAGGGGTAAACTTGAAGCCGCTGTTCTTTTCCAGACCCGCAAAGTTCAGCGAGATGATCGGCACATGACCGAAGCCCGCCTTGACGAACGCTTTGCGCATCAGGCTCAGGTAGTTGGACGCACGGCAGCCGCCGCCTGTCTGGGTGATGATGACCGCCACTCGGCTCAAATCGTACTTGCCGCTGCTCAGGGCGTCAATAAACTGCCCGATCACCAGCAGCGCCGGGTAGCAGGTGTCGTTGTGGACGTATTTCAGTCCCGCATCCACGATGGCTCTGCCGGAATTGGTCAGATGCTCCAACTTATATCCGGCGCTCTCGAACACATCGCACAGGAAACGGATGTGGATCGGGAGCATATCGGGGACAAGGATGGTATGTGTTTTTTTCATCTCGGGGGTAAACTCCACCCGGGGGATGATATGACTTTCGTCCATGGTCAAACCTCCTTTTCGGACGCTTTCTGCATTTCCAGAGCGGAAAGCAGACTTCTCAGTCGAATCTTCACGGCGCCGAGGTTGGTGATCTCGTCGATCTTGATCTGGGTGTAGATCTTGCCGTGGCTCTCCAATATTGCACGCACCTCGTCCGTGGTGATGGCGTCCACGCCGCAGCCGAAGGACACCAGCTGGATCAGGTTCATCTCGGGATGCTCGCACACATAGCCGGCGGCGCTGTACAGACGGGCATGGTATGTCCACTGGTTGAGGACATTGACCCTGAATTTTTCCATACGGTGGCTGACGGCGTCCTCCGTGAGCACCATGGCGCCGCAGGAGCAGATCAGCTCGTCGATGCCGTGGCTGACCTCGGGGTCGAGGTGGTAGGGCCTGCCGCACAGCACGATGGCGGGGATATTCTCCTCTTTCGCAATGCGCATAAACTCGTCCGCCTTTTTGCGCACGGCGGCAAGGTAATCGCTGTACGCCTTGTACGCCGAATCGACGGCGTGCAAAAACTCCTTGCGGCGGATGTCGGGGAAGTAGCCCGTCATGATCTTGTAGAATTTCTTTTCAAAAGTATTGCGTTTGTGGGGTCCCACATAGTCGTACAGGAACGTCACATTTTCCAGCCGCGGGGAATTTGCCCGAATCACCTCGGGGTAATACGCCACCACGGGGCAGTTGTAGTAGTTGTCGCCCTTGCCCTCGTTCATGTTGTAGCTCATGCAGGGATAGAAGATGTGGGAAACGCCCTTGTCGATCAGCTCCTCCACATGGCCGTGCACCAGCTTCGCCGGGTAGCAGACCGTATCGGACGGAATGGTGGACTGCCCCTTGAAATACAGCTTGCGGTCGGAGCCGACACGGGTCACCACCTCAAAGCCCAGCTCCGTAAAGAAAGTGTGCCAGAAGGGCAGCATTTCGTACATATTCAGCGCCATGGGGATGCCGATCTGTCCACGCTTGCCCTTTTGGGGCTTGTAGCTGCGCAGAAGCTCCAGCTTGTAGGCGTACAGGTTGTATTTTTTGGCGGCACTGCTCTTGCCCGTGGGCTTGTCGCACTTGTTGCCGGCGATGAATTTTCTGCCGGACTGGAAGGTGTTGACCGTCAGCTTGCAGTGGTTGGTGCAGCCCTGACAGACGACCGCCGCCGTCTGGTGGGTAAAGGTTTTCAGTTCCTGCGGGGTAATGGTCTTGGACGGACCGACGGTGTATTTCTTGGCGTACAGCGCCGCACCGTAGGCACCCATCAGACCGGCAAGATTGGGACGGATGACGTTTCTGCCGATCTCCATCTCGAAGGCACGCAGAACCGCATCGTTGAGGAACGTGCCGCCCTGCACGACGATATTCTGTCCCAGCTCGTCCGCCGAGGCGGAACGGATGACCTTATACAGCGCATTTTTGACGATGCTGATGGACAGACCTGCGGAGATGTTCTCCACGCTGGCGCCCTCTTTCTGCGCCTGCTTGACGGAGGAATTCATAAACACCGTACAGCGGGAGCCGAGGTCAACGGGCTTGTCCGCATACAGCCCCTTTTGCGTAAAGGACGCCACGTCGTAGCCCAGCGTTTCCGCAAAGGTTTGCAGGAAAGAGCCGCAGCCCGAGGAACAGGCTTCGTTGAGAAAAATGTTGTCGATGACGCCGTTGCGAATCTTGAAGCACTTGATATCCTGACCGCCGATGTCGATGATGAAATCCACGTCCGGCATAAACTTGGACGCTGCCGTATAGTGGGCAATGGTTTCCACGATGCCGTTGTCGATGTTGAAGGCGTTGAGGATCATCTCCTCGCCGTATCCCGTGGCGGCGGAGCCGAGGATATGGATGCCGGGGAATTTTTCATATACATTTTCAAAGAAACGCTTGAGCATTTCCACCGGCGCACCCTTGTTGCTGCTGTACTCGGAGTAGACGATCTCGTCCTGCTCGTTGATAACCACCGCTTTCAGCGTGGTGGAGCCGGAGTCGATGCCGATATATACATTTTTGTTGTCGCCCAGTTCTGCCGTGGCGATCTCCGCCTTGGCATGGCGGGCACGGAACGCCTCATACTGCGCTTCGTCCGTGAACAGCGGCGGACAGAATTTGTAGCCGTTCTCGCCCTGGGAGCGCTCCGTGGACTGCAAGATCTCCTCCAGCGTCCGTGCCTCGGTGCAGTTGGAGATCGCTGCGCCGTAGGCGACCAGATACAGGGAATTCTCCGGGCAGATGCCCCGGAGTGCCAGCACGTTGTCGAAGCATTCCCGCAATTTCGAGAAGTAGGTCAGCGGTCCGCCCAGATAGACCACCTTGCCCTCGATCTTTCTGCCCTGCGCCAGACCGGCGATGGTCTGGTTGACAACGGCGTACAGCACGCTCAGCGCAATGTCGCTTTTCTGTGCACCCTGATTAAGCAGGGGCTGGATATCGCTCTTGGCGAATACGCCGCAGCGGGAAGCGATGGTGTAGTTCTTCTCCGCCTTTTGGGCAAGGGCATCCATCTGATCCATGGGCACGTTCAGCAGTGTCGCCATCTGGTCGATGAATGCACCCGTGCCGCCGGCACAGGAACCGTTCATGCGCACTTCCAGTCCGCCGGTAAGGTACAGAATTTTTGCGTCCTCACCGCCCAGCTCGATGACCACATCCGTCCCCGGCAGCAGGGAGTTGACCGCCAAACGGGTAGCGTACACCTCCTGCACAAATTCGATGCCGCTTTTCTCGGCGACACCCAGTCCTGCCGAGCCGGAAATGGTGCAGTAAAGTTTCTCGTCCTTGCAGTATGGGCGCACCTCCTGCAGCGCTTCCTTGAGCTTTTCTGCCACACGGGAATAATGGCGGGAATAATTTTTGCAAATAATTGTATGATTATCGTCCAGCAACACATACTTCAGCGTCGTTGAACCGATGTCGATTCCTAATCTCATGATCCTCTCCTGAAAAGATTTTTACCCCATTTTAACAGAGCTGACCCGGGCATTCAAACAGCACACGGATAAAAGTGTCGAATTTTCTGACACTTTTTAGAATTTGTCACGTTTTGTTTGCAAAAGACTGCGTTATGTAGTAAAATGTCTGCGGAGGGTTTTTTATGGATCAGAAAAAGACAGTACACGAAACCATTGCCGATGCATTCAAAGAGCTGATGATGAAGCGGGATTTTGAAAAGATCACCGTGAAAATGATCGCTGCGCAGGCCGGGATCACTCGCTCCAGATTTTATAACTACTTTCAGGATAAATACGAAATATTGGAATGGATCATCCGCCACCAAATCTCCGAAAAGGTCTCCATTCTCATCGAAAAGGAGATGTACATGGAGGCACTGCGGCTGATGTTTTCCTGCATCGAGGAGGACAAGCCCTTTTTCACCAAGGCGTTTCGCATCCACGGACAGAACGGCTTTGAAGAGATCCTCGGGCAGGAGTTCACCAATCTGTTTGTGCAGGTGTACAAATCCGTCTCCTTTGACTTTCCGAACAAGGTCATCACCCGGGAAAACACCGCAGGATATCAGGCGCTGGCACTGATTATGTATCTGCGCCTGTGGGTGTGCGACGGACGGTACGGCGATGCCTCCTGGGACGAGGTGTGCGACGCCTATATTTTCATGCTCACCCAAAGCAACAGCATGATCAGCCCCAAAAACCTTTTGGAAGCCATTACGGAAAAGCTGCCCCATCCCCTGCGCCACCTGCTGGGCAGTCACTGACACGGCGCACCACCAAAAAAGACAGATGGAACGGACAAATGTCTGCTCCATCTGTTTTTTGTCTCAAGTTCCGTTGGGCACAATGCACTTTTGGATATATTCCCGCTCCCGTCTGCGGATCTCCTCGTACTTTTTCGGGGTGAACTTGTCCCGCCCGATGGGATCCACCTTGACCGAAATGGCGCCCACACGGTTCGCCACCAGTACATCCGTAAACAGCTGGTCGCCGATCATGGCGATCTCGGACGGGTGCAGGTTCAGCTTTCGTGCCGCCCGGTACAGCGCCTTGGTGCGGGGCTTCCTCGCATTGGCGACAAAGGGGACGCCACCCATTTTTTTCGACAGGAACCATGCGCGCGGGGTGACGGTGTTGGACACGATGATGACCTGAATGCCCGCCGCCTGCACCCGCTTGATCCATCTGCGGATCTGCTCGGGCAGACGGAACGAGGCATC
>JAQXLO010000136.1 GCA_029012165.1 Oscillospiraceae bacterium
AAAGCGGCGCATTTCCCTGCACGTCTTTGACAACAACACGCCGGCAATACGGCTGTATCAAAAAGCAGGTTATGCGGTGTACGATCACTGCGAGCCGGCAAGTACATATATGCAAAAGGAGATCGGCACATGAAACGAAAAATACTTCTCGGTACCGACTGGTGGACGGACTGCGACGACTGCGTTGCCGTGCGTCTGCTCGCCAATGCGCACAAAGCGGGCGAGATCGAACTTTGCGGCGTGGTGCTCAACGCCTGCATGGAAGATTCCGCACCGTCCCTGAGCGCCTTTTTGACCGGCGAGGGTCTTCGTGATCTGCCCATCGGCATCGACCTTGCGGGTACGGACTTTGCGGGGGATTATTTCCGCTACCAAAAGCCGCTGTGCGCCTATCCCCACCGCATCCAAAAAAATGAGGACTGTCCCGACGGCGTGGAACTGTATCGCAGAGTTCTCACCGAATCGGACGGCAAAGTGGACATCGTGGAGATCGGATTTTATCAGGTGCTGGCAAATCTTCTGCGTTCCCCCGACGGCACACAGCTGGTTCGGGAAAAGGTCGGGCGCATCTACGCCATGGCGGGTAAATGGGACGAGGATGGCGGACGGGAACACAATTTCTGCAACAACGCCCGTTCGAGAGAAGCGGCGCAGTATTTGTGCGAAAAATGTCCCGTGCCGATCACGTTCCTCGGCTTTGAGGTCGGGGAATCGGTACGCAGCGGCGACGGCTTGCCGCAGGACGATTTGCTGGCAGTCGCCATGACGGCGCACGGTCACGAACACGGCCGCAGTTCCTGGGATCCGATGACAGCACTGCTGGCGGTCGTCGGCGACGCAAAGACGGCAGGTTACAGCGAGGTGCACGGCACGGCAAGTGTGGACGCCGACACAGGCGCCAACCACTTTAGCGAGAACCCTCAGGGACTGCACACCTATGTCGTGAAAGAAAAGAGTGACGAATACTACCGTACGGAAATTCAAAAAGCAATTCCGCACACTTAATCTCTCCCTTCGTCGCTGCACACAGCGCAAAAGACGGATCCATGGCACCGAGTGGTCGGTGCGGGATCCGTCCTTTATTTTCTCTCTTCACGAAAAATCGTGAACTCTGTGCTTCGCACAGGGGAACCCCCGGCGATGGTTCCCCACGCCAAAACAGTCCACCGGACTGTTTTGGCTCCCCTCCTGCGCCTTTGGAATCCGCAAGCTTTCCCAAAGGCTTGACCGAAACTTTTCATCCCACAAAAATCCGTGATGAGCCCTTTAATTTGTCCAATGGAAATTGTTTGCTCCTCATGGGTCGGGGTGCACAAAAACAAAAGCTTTCCCGGAACATCTTGTCCGAGGAAAGCTTTTGTCTTTCATTTCATTTTACCCTTGCTGCCCCTTGCGAAACACAATGTTCCGGGGAGATCAGGGATCATAGATTAAAGATACCAGAACCAGCCGCCGAGCAGAATGATGATGATCCACTGCCACACGGTGTAGGAGACCTTGACAACGGTGGTCGTTGTGATCGTCTCGCCCACTGCGCTGGTGTAGGTCGTGGTGACGGTAGCGGTACCACGGCGCACTGCGGTAAGCTTGCCGTTGCTGTCCACCGTGACAACGGAGTCGTTGGAGGAGCTGTAGCGGAAAGAACCGGGAGAAAGTTTTGCGGTGGTGTCGATGACACTGCCGTTCTCGTCACGCACGGTGGGCGCCAGCATCTTGGTATTCTTGCACTTCAGTTCAATGTTCTTGTCCACGAGAAGCTGTGTGGGAACGGGGCAGTGCAGTGCGGGAAGAATGATGGTTTCCATGTGGTCGCAGCCGGCAGCAGCGCAGTATCTGACCTGTTTGCCGCTGGAGGTGTAGGTGGGCTGAACCGTGGTGACCCATGCACCGAAGTTGTGACCGGTGGCGGGCAGGATCTCAACCTGCGTTTCTGCGCAGATGTACTCGCCGCTCGAATCCTTGCCAAGGGCGATGCAGTAGTAGGTTTTCTTGCCGTCGGTGGTGCAGGTGGGCTTAATGGTTACGGATTCCAGCTCACTGTACTCGTGCTTGTGGGCGTTGGTGTGACCGACACAGACACGGAAGGGAATGTTGTTGTTCTTGGCGTAGGTGAATACGTAAACGGGCTTGTTGTTGATGTCCAGCTTACGGTCGGAGCAGATGTAGGTTTCCTCGCTGCAGCCGGCAAGGATATCCTTGCCGATGGAGCTGGCGGTCATGCCGGCGCTGGGGATGTGCAGCCACTGCATACCCGTGCAGCCGCTGAAGGCATGGTCATTGATCAGCTCAATGCTGGAGGGAATTTCCATATAGCCCAGAGCGGAGCAGTCGCTGAAGGCGAAGCTGTCGATTTCCTTGATGCTGCTGCCCAGATCCACCTCCAGCAAAGAGGAGCAGTTGGCAAACGCATATTCGCCGATGATGGCAACATTGCTCTTGGACAGATCAAGCTCAAGCAGCTCCTTGCAGCCGAAGAAGGCGTTCTTTTCGATGGTGGTCAGCGCAGCGGGAAGATCCACGCCGATGAACTTGGTGCAGCCCTCAAACATGCCCTCGGGAAGAACGGTCACGGCGCTGTCTGCGGCAAAGTAGATGCGCTTGAGCGCTGTGTCCTTGCTGAACGCATAGGCACCCAGTGTGTTCACAGCCTTGGGGATGCGGATGCTTTCCAGTGCGGTACAGTCAGCGAAAGCTCTGCTGCCGATGGCGGTCAGGCTTTCGGGAAGTGTGATGGCGCCGAGAGAGGCGCAGTTCTCAAAGGCACTGTCCTCGATAGCGGTAAGCGCATCGGGAAGGATCGCCTTCGACAGGGTGATACAGTTTTTGAAAGTATCCTTCTGCAAAACGGTCAGTGCTGCGGGCAGGAAGACCTCCGAAAGGCCGTTGTCGCCATAGAAAGCCGCCTCACCGATGGATTCGATGGTGTCGGGAAGCACGATGGAGGCAAGACCGATACAGCCCTTGAATGCGTTTTTGCCCAGCGACACAACACCCTCGGGAAGCACGACATTCTTCAGTGCGACGCAGTTCATGAACGCCGCCTCGCCGATGATCTCGCTGCCGTCAAGGGTCAGTGTGGCCAGAGCGGAGCAGCCGTTAAAGGCGTCCTTGCTCACCACACGGACAGAGGCGGACAGATACATACTCTCCAGCACAACGCAGTTCTGGAAGGAACCGATGCCGATGGTCTCCAGGACGCTGTCCTCCTTGGCTACCTCGACAAACTGCAGGCCGGCGCAGCCCTTGAATGCATAGTCGCCGATGGTCTTGACGCCCTTGCCGAGCACCAAGCGCTTCATGGCGGTACAGTTTTCAAATGCGGACTTGCTGATGGTTTCGATGCCGTCGGGGATGGTGATCTCGCCGAGGGCAACGCAATCCTTGAATGCGGCCTCGGAGATGTTCGTCAGTCCGTCGCCGATGGTGGCATTGGTGATGCGGACGCAGCCTTCAAAGACGCTGTTGCCGATGGAGAGGACGTTGTTGGGGATGATGATGGATGTCAGTGCAACACAGCCCTTAAACGCACGCTCGCCGATGGTTTCAACGCTCTTGCCGATGGACATACTGGACAGTGACGTACAGTTCATGAACGCTTCGGCGCCGATGGTTTCGACCTGTGCGGGGATGTTGAATTCACGCAGTGCGATGCAGTTGCGGAACGCACCCGTGCCGATGGTTTCCAGGACAGGGGTGTGACCCAAGTCGATCTCGTACAGCCGGGGACAGTCGCTGAAGGCCTCGGTGTCGATGTAGGTGACCGTGGAAGGGATCTTGACGTTGGTCAGTGCGGGGAAGGTGGAGAATGCACCCTTGTCGATGCCGATGACGGGATAGCCACCCAGATTCGGCTCGATGGTCAAGGGACCGGAGAAGCTGTTTTTGTTGGTGTACTGCTTGATAACGGAGCCGATAACGTTGCCCTCATCGTCCGTTTTCAGGTAATACTCGAAGCCCTTGTAGACTTCCGAGTCGACTTCTGCACTGGCGGTGATGCGCAGTCCCGAGCCGAACTCGATATCGGCAAGACCGGCAAACGCACCGGAACCGCTGATCATCAGGGCAGCCAAAGTCAGCGCCAGAAATTTTTTCAGTTTTCCTTTCATTTTATAATCTCCTTTCACATAGCAAGCCGACAGAATACAGTGTATAATGACAGACTTCAACATAAGCGTAAATATTATACAACACCATATAGAAAAGGTCAAGTATTTTTTTGAGAGATATTTGCGGGAATGCCGCTTATCCGAAAAAAGATATATTGCATACATTCTTTATAAAACACAAGCAAATTTTTTGCCGCTGAAACCCAGACCTCTTTGTTTGCATTTTTCTTGACTTTTTGCGGTAAGTGTTTTATGATATATTGTAATTCCGAATCCGAAAAGGAGAGAGTCAAAATGATGGAAAATACCCGGAAATCCATGGACACGATCGTTGCGCTCTGCAAGGGCAGAGGCTTTATTTTTCCCGGCAGCGACATCTACGGCGGTCTTGCCAACACTTGGGACTACGGCCCTTTGGGCGCCCGCCTGAAAAATAACGTCAAGGAGACATGGAGAAAACGTTTCATTCAGGAGCGCCACAACAGCTTTGAGGTGGATGCGGACATCCTGATGAACCCCCGTGTCTGGGAGGCGAGCGGTCATGTCGCCAGCTTCTCCGACCCGCTCCTCGACTGCAAGGAGTGCAAAATGCGCCACAGAGCGGACAACCTGATCGACGATTTCGACCCCGAGGCCCATGCGGACGGCATGACCAAGGAGGAAATGTTCGACTACATCAAGGCACACTCCATCCCCTGCCCCAACTGCGGCAAGCACAACTTCACCGACATCCGCGAGTTTAACCTGATGTTCCAGACGTTCCGTGGCGTGACCAAC
>JAQXLO010000137.1 GCA_029012165.1 Oscillospiraceae bacterium
CCAGCAACTCTACGACACGCTCACGGGCATCCAGTGGGGCACCGTCGAGGATACGTTCGGATGGGTCTATCCTGTCGAATAATTCCCATCATAATTCATCAAAGACCGTCGCATTTGCGGCGGTCTTTGTCGTATGCAAAAAGCAGATGGATTCGAGTAATCGTTCGATGCGAGCTGCTTTTTTCTCTGGACGGAATTTTGTGGGATTTGTGCTTCGCACCGGGGAACCCTCGGCATGGGGTGGTGTTGTTCGGATTTCGCCGACTGCGGTCGGCGACCAAAGGCGCCGCCTTTGGAATCCGCAAGCCTTTAAAAAGGCTTGAGCGAAACTTTTCATCCCACAAAAATCCGTGATGAACCTAACAAAAGGCTCCCTCTATGGGGACAATTTCCATTGTCTACCATAGGGGGAGCATATTTTCTGTCCGGGGAACCTTTACGCTTGCTCAGCTTCCGTGTGCATTTCCAGCTCCTTGGAGCGGACCATGGCACGGCGGTCATGCAGCTCTGCGTACATCTTGACTTTCTTTTCGTCGTCCAGATCGTAGAAGAACTTGGGAATCATGCCGATCAGACTCAGCGTTGCGGGCACGACGGAGAACAGGGCGAAAATCGTGTAGTTGATCTTGTCGGTCTGTCCGCCGGGCACGGTGTTCTGGTTGTAGCCCAGCTTGCCGAGGATCAGGGAGTTGAGTGCACCGCCGACCGTACCGGCGAGCTTGCGGGTCAGGCTCTGGAATACGCTGACCATCGCCTCGGCACGGAAGCCGTTCTGCCACTCGAAGTAGTCCATGGACTCGTTGTACATTTCGCTGGGGATAACCTTTTTCAAGCCGTAGATCGTCATCCAAACGGTTTCCTGAATCGTCAAAAGCGGAATCATGACTTTCAGCTTCTTGTAGCCCTTGTTGATGGAGCCGAGCAGGAACACGCCGATCATCAGGAAGTTGTTCATGTGTGAGGAGAACAGCCACAAAGCCTTGGTGGAGAACTTGCGGCGCAGCTTGGGAACGTAGGAATAGCTGATGGGGGAAACGACGGCGCCGGGAATACCGACGATGTTGGTCAAAGACGCCAGCTTCAAAACGTTCATGTAGTAGAACTTGTCACCGACCTTGACCGAGGAGAACGCCCCGAGGAACTCAGAGAGCGAAATCAGCAAAACGGGCTTGCACTTGAATACCATCTTGATCGAGTACAGCAGCGACGGCGACTTGACCGACTGGGAAACACGTTCCTTCGCAATCAAAGAGAAGCCGAACGCCATGATACCGCTGGCAATCATGGTGCAGGTACCGAAGCCGATATACAGCGAGCGGTGCGTTGTCTTGATGATGTTGCGGATCGACAAGTCGAGAAGCAGGTCGAGAACCTGAGACGGCGTTTTTTCCAAAAAGCCGGACAGCAGATTCGCCGCCGTGATCAACCGTGTTCGGTCGTTGACATCCGGTGTGATGGTAGACAGCATACCGGTCTTGGCGATGTCACGCAGGGACTCCGCCAAATTCTTCAGCACCAGCAGCAGCAGATAGAAGATAAACTTGGAGAAATCCGCCAATCCCATTGCCGAGAACAGGACGGGCATCAGCCAGTAAACCACCGACAGAGCGGTGCCGGGTCCGGCATACAAAACCAGATACGGCTTGAATTTACCCCAGCGGGTACGGGTTTTGTCCACCATGGCTCCGAGGAACATATCGTTGATGATATCCCAAAAACCGATGATGGTCTTGACCAGAGCGATGTAGCCCATGCGGATTTTTACGACATCCGCAATGAACACTTCTTCGCAGCTGGAGATGTTGAAGCTTGCGGAAATATCGTACAGGATATACCACAAAGTTTCCTTGGAGCCGACATACCGCCGCTGAGGAAGTTTTTCCTTCTTCGGCTTTTTCTCGGCTACTTCTGTGTTTGCCATGCAATACGCCTCCGTTTGATTGATTTATTTTCTTTCATTTAAAACGAGTTTGCGGACGGTTTCTCAATTATTGTCATCCAGCTTGAGCACCGCCATGAACGCCTCCTGCGGCACTTCGACCGTGCCGAACTGGCGCATACGCTTTTTGCCCTCTTTCTGTTTTTCCAGCAGCTTCTTCTTGCGGGTGATGTCGCCGCCGTAGCACTTGGCCAACACATCCTTGCGCATGGCTTTGATGGTTTCCCGGGCGATCACTTTGCCGCCGACTGCCACCTGAATCGGGATCTCAAACATCTGTCTGGGGATGTTTTCCTTCAGCCGCTCCGCAATGCGCCGTGCACGGGGATAGGCTTTTTCGGCGTGGATGATCCACGACAGGGCGTCGATCACATCGCCGTTGAGCAGAACGTCCAGCTTCACAAGATCGGACTTGCGGTAGTCGGTAATCTCATAGTCAAAGGAGGCGTAGCCTCGGGTACGGGATTTGAGCGAGTCGAAGAAATCGTAGATGATCTCGTTCAGCGGCAGCTCATAGTGGATATCTACCCGGTCGGAGGCGATGTACTCCATGCCCTTGAAAATGCCGCGGCGATCCTGACACAAGTCCATAATTGCGCCCACATACTCCGGCGGGGAATAGATGTGCGCCGAGGTAAAGGGCTCCTCGCTGTAGTCGATGAGTGCAGGGTCGGGATAATGGGTGGGGTTGTCGATTTCGACGACGGACTTGTCCGTCAGGTGAATTTTATAGATAACGCTGGGCACGGTGGTGACCAGATTCAGGTCGTACTCCCGTTCCAGCCGCTCCTGGATAATTTCGAGATGCAGAAGCCCCAAAAAGCCGCATCGGAAGCCGAACCCCAGTGCGCCGGAGGTCTCCGGCTCAAAGGAAAGAGCGGCGTCGTTGAGCTGCAGCTTTTCCAGTGCCTCCCGCAGGTTTTCGTAGTCCGCACCGTCCGCAGGATATACGCCGCAGAAAACCATCGGATTTACCTTGCGGTAGCCGGGAAGCGGTTCGGCGGCAGGATTGGCGGCGTTGGTCACGGTGTCGCCCACACGGGCGTCGCTGACAGTTTTGATGGAGGCGGTGATGTAGCCGACTTCCCCCGAGGACAGGACGGAAACCGGCTCCATGGAGGTCGCACGCATATAGCCCACCTCCACCACGGTAAACTCTGCGCCGGTCGCCATCATGCGCATGGTGTCCCCTGCTTTGATGGTGCCGTCCATGACACGGACGTAGACGATGACACCCTTGTAGCTGTCGTACACGCTGTCAAAGATCAGCGCACGCAGGGGCTTGCTGTCGTCGCACCGGGGCGCAGGGATATCCGCCACGATGCGTTCGAGCACCTGTTCCACGTTTTGTCCCGTCTTTGCCGAGACACGGGGCGCCACGGAGCAGTCCAGCCCGATGATGTCCTCCACCTCCGCAGCCACACGATCCGGGTCAGCGGCAGGCAGGTCGATCTTGTTGATGACGGGCACCAGCTCCAGATCGTGGTCGAGGGCAAGGTAGGTATTGGCAAGGGTCTGCGCCTCGATGCCCTGGGAGGCGTCAATGATGAGCACCGCACCCTCACACGCCGCAAGGGAGCGGGAAACCTCGTAGTTAAAGTCCACATGACCGGGCGTGTCGATCAGGTTCAGGGCGTAGGTGTTGCCGTCCTGCGCTTTGTAGTCCAGCTTGACGGCGTGTGCCTTGATGGTGATGCCTCGCTCACGCTCCAGATCCATGTTGTCCAGCAGCTGCGCCGTCATATCCCGCTTGGCCACGGAGTCCGTCAGCTCCAGCAGACGGTCTGCCAGGGTGGACTTGCCGTGGTCGATATGGGCGATGATGCTGAAATTGCGAATATTTTCTTTTGGGATCAATGCGGTCACCTCGTTTATTGTACCGGCTGCAGATCCATTTGCGTGATGCGGTCGGTCTGCATAAACTGGGGATAGCGTGCGTCGTCAAAGACGGTGGGCTGTTCATCCTGCGCCAAGATCCATGCAAGGAATTGAGAATAGGCGGAATCCTTGCGGCAGCCCACATGATCCATGTTTTTGACGAACCATGTGCTGTCGGGGAACAGGCAGGTGGAGGCGTCGATGATGCCGTCCGCCGAGAGATGGTTGTGCGCCGTACAGCCGTGCTGGACATAGCCCGCAGGCAGAGTGCTGCCGAAGTCGGCAACGGTGGCGCCGCCGCTGGTGCAGGCGGTCTCGATCAAGCTGTCGCCGTGCGCCATGGCGCTGGATGTGATCGGCACGTTGCCGTTGTTGTAGTGGGAAAGCACACAGATCTTCACGCCGTCCGCCTTGGCGGCACGGAGAATCTCCTCTTTTTTGCACTGGATGTCGTAGTGGTATGTATCGATCATGGCAATGAAGGACTCGGGCGCATCGGCACACAGGGTCTTTTTGGCTTCTTCGTACCGTTCGTCCCGCACGAAGCTCCACATCCCCGGCATGGTGCCGAACACCTGCTTCATGACCGAGCTGACCGCCACTTCGTTCAGCGGCACGGCGATCTTGTTTAAGAGGGTAAAAACGGGCTTGAGCAGAACCGTCTTGGCGCAGAAGCCGAACACCTTGTACAGCGCCGTGTCCAGCTTCGGCTTGCCGGTCTCGATGGTTTGCAGCCAGGAGAAGAAAGCGTTTTGATCCAAAATCAACTCGCCCGTAAAGACGTTCGTCACAAACAGCAGTCCGTAAAAGGCGGAGGACATAAACACGATGGTGTCCACCTTGTCGTGACCGTATTTGCCCAGATAGGCGGTGGTCTGTACGCCGCCCATGCTGGCGGCGATCAGGCGCACCTTGCTGTGACCCGTTTCGGCAAGAACGTTGTCGATGAAGGCGTTCAGATCTTCGGCGTTCGCCATGGGATCCAGCCGCCAGTCGTAGTTATAGTAATAGGTGTGGTCTGCGCCCACGGAATGCACCGCCGTGCGGAGGATAGAAAATTCCGCATCTTCGGCGTCCTCGTAGATGGCGCTGTTGTACGCATCCATGGAGCTGTCGAAAAGGACAGGCGTGACGTTGTACAGGGAGTTACCGTTTTCGTCACAGGCAATCACGCCGAGGATATCCATGGCGATCTGCGCCACCGCCTCGGCAAAGGCACGAAAGCTGCGGGTGGTGACGGTGCGGAATAACCCGCACGCAGCGGTGCGGAGAATCGACGACACGTCCACCGTGGGCGGGAAGCAGATCTGCTCGTTTTCCGTGCCCGCATCCAGCATAAAGGGCTGGGCGCCCACGCCGCTGACAACGATCACAGGATACTTGCCGCACGCACACGCATCGGCAGGCGCCGCAAAAGCGGTCACGGCACAGGAAAGCGTCAGGCACAGCGCCAGAATAACGGACAGTAATCGTTTCATGCTTATGCTCCTTTTATAAGTACTTTACGGTGCGTTTCTGCTCCGGGAGAAAGACCTGCACATCGGGGAACCGCTCGGCAAGTTTTTGTGCCAAAACGGACACGATGGGAATCTCCGTCTCAAAATGCCCTGCGGCAATGAGCGTAACGCCGAGCTGTTCGGCGTCCAAAAAGTCGTGGTAATCGGCGTCCCCCGTCAAAAGAGCATCCACGCCTAAAGCCGCCACATCGGCGACCAGATCGCCCCCCGAACCGCCGCAGACCGCCAACGTTTCGATACTGTGTCCGCCGTCACACCAGCGCACCTTGGCGCTCAGCAGCTCCGCCGCCGTGGCGGCCAGCTCGATGGCACGCATGGATTCTTTCAGAAAACCGACCCGAACCATGGGTGCGGGAACGGACTCGGTGGAAACCGCCTCCACCTTGGACAGGGAAAAAATCTCCGCCAGCACATCGTTGACGCCGCCGACGGCAACGTCCAGATTGGTGTGGGCGCAGACAGCGCTCATACCGCCGGACACCAGCAGATACGCCGGGTCACCCTGCAATAATTTTTTGCGTGCCTTGAAAAGAACCGGGTGATGGCTGACCATCAGATCAGCGCCCTGCTCCATGGCTTCGCCGACGGTATCACAGGTGATGTCCAGACACACGGCAATCTTTTGCACGACCTTGTTCGGGTCACCCACCAAAAGACCGCTGTTGTCAAAATCCATCTGCCCGGAAAAGGGGGCGATGGCGTCTATGTAGTCGTAAACGTCCCGTACCGTCGTCATTCGGCATCCTCCTTGCGGCTTTTGCGAATATAGGGCTCGATGTCGGGCAATATTTCACGGATGATGCGCACCTCCTGGGGCAGGAGGTTGGCAAACTCCAGCGCATCCGCACGCTGTTTGAGATATTTATATTGTTTTGTCAGGTAGTAGCGGGCGGCATCGTTTTTGCAGTCGGCCAGCTCACCCATCCATATGTAGGACTTGCGGTATTTCGGACGGTAGTCCGGGTCAAAGCAGGCGGAAAAGGCGATGTAAGGACGGCACTCGTCAAAGCAGGCGCTTTCCCGAAGAATGCGAAAACGGTTTTGCAGCAGGTATGCCCGCACCAGTTCCGCATGGGACATGGGCTGAAAAATAAAACGCTTGCGTGCATCGCAGATCCAGTCCGCCTTGCTGAGAATGTCCACGATCAGATTGCCGCCCATGCCGGCAAAAACAAAATCATCCGCATCCTCCGGCCGAAGCTTTTCCAGCCCGTCGGAGATGCGCATCTCAATTTTGTCTGTCAGCCCGCAGGCGGCAACGTTGGCAACGGCATTCATCAGCGGTCCCTCCCGCAGGTCGCACGCCACGGCGCCGCTGCACTTGCCGCTCGCAACAAGGTAAGCGGGAAGATAGGCGTGGTCGGTGCCGATGTCGGCAACGCTCACACCCTCCCGAACCAGCTCAGCGACCATGCTCAGCCGCGGCGAAAGCCTCATTCGTCCTTGGAAGCAAGGTGTGCGTTGATTTTTGCGACCATGGCATCCGCATCTACGCCGTGCACCATACACGCCTGTTCCAGAGATTCACTGCGTGCAGAGGGACAGCCGAGACAGTGCATACCCATTTCCATGAAAAAGGGCGCCGTTGTGCTGTCCATGTTGAGGATCTCACCGATCTTGGTTTCCTTAGTGATCTGCATATATATTCCCTCCAAAATAAAATCATTCGTACTATTGTACCACGTTTTTCGTCGGATATCAACCGAATTTTTGTAAAAAGTTTTCCTTTTTTATTTTATCTGCCCACGCCGAATTATTAAAAAAGGCTTGACAAATGCAAAAAAAACAATTATAATATGTGCCGTAGTTGGGCCTGTAGCTCAGTTGGGAGAGCGTTCGGTTCGCATCCGAGAGGTCGAGAGTTCGAATCTCTTCAGGTCCACCACGAAAAAAGCAGCCGCAAGGCTGCTTTTTTCAGTAACGGTTCCGTGACGCTTCGCATCGTGAAGCTGCTGCGTAAGTTTCGGTGTCCTGCCTGTGCGGGACACGTTTTTTATGCCTCAAACCGCCTCAGGTGCAGCAGGTCACAGATCGTGTTCTCGTCCGCTGTATACTCGGAGCGGATCCACTTTACTGTGCTTTTACATGAGAAACATCTGTGTTCACATATTCGCAGGCGCCTTTCTTTCTTCCCCCGAAACGTAAAACCCGCCGTCATGGATTCACTCCGAGACGGCGGGTTGCTTTGTCGAGAGCAGACTTAATTTTCAGAACACGCTTTCGACGATCTTGTCACAGCAGTCGGGCGAGTAGACCCATCTGTCCATGTGGGTGCAGTCGGTAAAATAGCGCAGGGATGGCGAAGGCTGTGCATCGGCAAAGGCATCAACGATAATGAGCTTAATTTTCATGCGCTCGGGGAGGATGCTCTTGATATAGACGCTGGCGGTCTGTCCGGGGTCGATCCCCTGGGTGTATTCCGCCAGGCCCGCAAGATTCGGCGCCAGCTCCACGAAGATACCGTACCGCTCCACGCTGCGCACGATCCCCGGCACCGTCTGCCCGGCTTCAAACTCTTCCGCATTCTGCTCCCATGTGCCGAGAAGCTCCTTGTGCGTGAGGGTCACCCGGTCGTTCTCGTCCACACTGCGGATCACGGCACGGATGTCCTGCCCCGGAGAAAACCGCACATTGGGATGGGGAATGCGGGAAACGGAGATGCTGTCGATGGGCATTAGGGCGCTTAAGCCCACGCCGATATCCGCAAACACACCAAAGCTCTCCATGTGCGTCACCCGTGCACCGATCACATCTCCCGGCGTCAGGGTGCGGACAAAATTGCGCACGCAGTCTGCCTGCACCGCCTTGCGGCTGCAAATCGCACGGGTGCCGCCGTCCGCCGTCTGCTCGAAGCCGATCACCCGAAAGGCAACGGGTTTTCCCACCCGGGAGATGAGGGCAATGTCCCGCACCGTCCCCGTTTCGATGCCCAAGGCGCCCTCCGAGCGGGGGATGATCCCCTTCATGCAGCCCAGATCCACGTGCAAATCATGCGCCGCATCGCACAGCGTCGCCCGTGCCTCCAAAATGCGCCCGTCTGCCAGCGCCTCGTGCAGCCCGTATACCGAGGCGAGAGCACGCTTATTGACCGCCGTGCCGATGCGCATTCCCTCCGGCAGAAAGCCGCTTTCCCGTTGCTTTGCACGGATAAAATCTTTTTTGGTCTCCGGCATAATGTTCATCCTGTGTCCACCTTTCCTGAATTACCCTATGCTCATCTATATGGCGTGGGAACTGAAAAAATTCACATTATTTTATATACATTCGCAGTGGAGTGTGCTATAATATATCTTGTATCTTTTTGGCTTGGAGGTGACGGAATTGGATATTCAGGTAGGCGATATCCTGACCTGCAAAAAAAACCATCCCTGCGGCGGCAACCGTTTTGCGGTGCTGCGTGTGGGCATGGATTTCCGCATCCGATGCCTGACCTGCGGCCATGAGGTGATGGTGCGGCGCAGCAAATTCGAGCCGAACATCAAGAGTATTGAACGTCCCGAATAGATTATGCAGTAAATGCCAAACCATACATCGACGGAGGAAATATGTTCGATAAATTATTGTCCATTGAGCAGAAATTTGACGACCTGAACGAAAGGCTGTGCGAGCCGGAGGTCATGGCGGACATTCGCCGCTGCACGGAAATCTCCCGGGAGATCAAGCAGCTGCAGCCCATCGTGGAGGTCTTTCGTGCATACAAGGCGGCGCAGAAAACGGCGGAGGAAGCCAAAGCCCTTTTGGACGAGGGCGGACTGGACAAGGACTTTCGGGAGCTGGTCAGCGAGGAGCTGGACGAGGCACGGGACAAGGCGGAAGATCTGTCCGAACAGCTGAAAATCCTGCTTTTGCCGAAGGATCCCAACGACGCACGCAACGTCATCGTGGAGATTCGCAGCGGCGCAGGCGGCGAAGAAGCGGCGCTGTTTGCAGGGGTGCTGTACCGTATGTACACCATGTACGCCGAAACCTGCGGCTTCCGCTCGGAGATCGTGTATGCCAACGAGACGGAGCTGGGCGGCTTCAAGGAGATCAGCTTCATGATCGAGGGCGAGGGCGCCTACTCCCGCTTTAAGTTTGAAAGCGGCGTCCACCGTGTCCAGCGTGTTCCCGTGACGGAAAGTCAGGGACGCATCCAGACCTCCACCGTGACCGTGGCGGTGCTTCCCGAGGCGGAGGACGTGGACGTGGACATCAACGAAGCCGACTTGCAGATCGACACCTTCCGCTCCAGCGGCGCCGGCGGACAGCACATCAACAAAACAGACTCCGCCATCCGCATCACCCACATTCCCACCGGCACGGTGGTGGAGTGTCAGGACGAGCGCAGTCAGTACAAAAACAAGGACAAGGCGATGAAGATCCTCCGCTCCCGCATTCTGGAAGCGGAGCGGGAAAAACAGCAGGCGGCCATCGCCGGGGAACGCCGGGCGCAGGTCGGCACGGGCGACCGCAGTGAGCGCATCCGCACCTACAACTACCCGCAGGGGCGTGTGACCGATCACCGCATCGGGCTGACGCTGTATAAATTGGAAGCCATTCTTAACGGTGACCTGACGGAACTGATCGACGCCATTCTCACCGCAGATACGGCGGAAAAACTGAAGGAACAGTAACATGAACACACAGTTTATCAAAATAGAGTCCCCCGAGGAAACCGAGAAGCTAAAAGCGGCAGGGAAAGTCCTGCGGGCGGGCGGCTTGTGCGCCATCCCCACGGAAACGGTGTACGGTCTTGCCGCCAATGCACTGGACGGGGAAGCTGTCCAGAAAATCTTTGAGGCAAAGGGCAGACCGCAGGACAACCCCTTGATCGTTCACATCAGCTGCATGGAGGAATTGCCGCCGCTCGTGCGGGAAATTCCGCAGGCGGCGATCGCCCTCGCCGAAGCCTACTGGCCGGGACCGCTGACCATCATCCTGCCCAAAGCGGACTGCATTCCCGAGGCAGTCACCTGCGGTCATCCCACCGTGGCCATCCGTATGCCTTCCCATCCCATCGCCAACGCCATCATCCGCACGGCAGGCGTCCCGCTGGCGGCGCCGTCGGCGAATCTCTCCGGCAAACCCAGTCCCACCACGGCACAGCACGTCCTGCACGATCTGGACGGCCGTGTGGACATGATCGTGGACGGCGGCGAGTGTGCGGTGGGGGTGGAATCCACCGTCATTACCCTTTGCGGCGAAAAGCCCCGTTTGCTGCGTCCCGGCGGCATCACATGGGAACAGCTGTCCGCCGTCCTCGGTGAGGTGGAGGTGGACAAGGCGGTATTTCACGCACTGGACAAAGGGGAAAAGCCGGCGTCCCCCGGCATGAAATATCAGCATTATTCCCCCGATGCCGACGTACTATTGATTAAGGGAAGCCGGCAAGCCATGGCATCATACGCCCAAAACTACGACACACAGTCCACAGCCGTGGTCTGCTTTGACGGGGAAGAAACGCTTTTTCCGCACAAAACATATACCATCGGCGCACCGCAGGACGGCAGTGCCCATGCCCACGCTATATTCGGCGTTCTGCGCCAAGCGGATGCCGACGGCTTTCAGACGGTGCTGATCCACCATCCGCCCCGGGACGGCGTGGATATGGCGGTGCTGAACCGGCTTTTGCGGGCGGCGGCATTTCAGGTCGTGGAAGTCTGAGGAGTGGAGATTGACTATGCAAATCATCGGCTTGACCGGACCGACGGGTGCCGGGAAATCCACGGTTTCCGCACGGCTTCGGGAACTGGGATTTTATATTGCGGACGGCGACGCCATCGCACGGGAGGTCGCCGCACCGGGGGAACCGCTGCTTGCACAGCTGGCAGAGGCTTTCGGGGCGGACATTCTTGAAAACGGCGTACTCCGGCGCCGGGAACTGGCACGGCGTGCTTTTGCCGGCAAGGATACCTTGCAGACCCTCAACCGCCTGATGCATCCCGCCATTGAAAAGCGGATGTTTGAACGCATCGCCGCACATCCCGACTGCAGGGCGGCGGTGATCGATGCGGCAGCGCTGATCGAAAGCGGTATCTACAAACGCTGCGATCTCGTAGCTGTGGTGACGGCGCCGCCGGAGGTGCGGCTTGCCCGCATCATGGCACGGGACGGCATTGGCGAGGCGGATGCTCTGGTGCGCATCGGCGCCCAACAGCCGGATGCGTTCTACACCGAAAAAGCGGACGTGGTGCTGCGCAATTTCCCTCCGTATTCCTTGGATGCGGAAATACAAAAACTACTGGAAAGGCTGAGCGCATGAAGAAAACGGCAACGTATCTGATCGTGATTTTGGTGCTGACCTTCATGGGCGCTGTGGCTGTGCGCAGCGGGATGCAGGTGCTGTATCCGAAGCGGTACGCCGACATCGTGGAAAAATACAGCGAGCGGTACGGCGTGGAGGAAAATCTCATCTATGCCGTCATCCGCACGGAAAGCTCCTTTGATCCTTCCGCCACCTCCGATGTGGGCGCACAGGGGCTGATGCAGATCATGCCCGACACGGCGGACTGGCTGTGCTACCGTTTTGGAGAGGATGCACAGGCGGTGGATCTGCGGGACGAAGATACCGCCATCCGCTTCGGCACCTACTTTCTCAAACTCCTGCAGGAGCAGTTCGGCGATACCCGCACCGTTTTGGCGGCGTACCATGCCGGCATGGGGCGTGTGCAGGGGTGGCTTCGGGAGCCGCAGTACTCCCCCGATGGCAAGACACTGCAAACCATTCCGTTCCGGGACACGGCACATTACGTGGACAAGGTGGAGCGTGCCATGCAGACTTATAATAATCTATACAGTTGAAAATACTAATTTAAATGCATAGAAAGGGACGACAGACTATGAAAGAAAAAACAGAAGCAGAGCTGCTTGCGGAAGAACTGACATATTCCCCGAAGCACGCCATGAAGCAGATGGATAACAGCGAAGTACAGGCGGCAGACGCCTTCTGCGGCGGCTATATGCAGTTTTTGAACGACTGCAAAACCGAACGGGAAGTGACCGCCTTCGTCCAAGCGCAGGCAGAAGCAAAGGGCTTTGAGCCCTTTGACTGCAGCAAAAAATACAAGACGGGCGACAAGGTGTACTACCTCAACCGGGGCAAGGCGATCATCCTGACGGTGTTCGGCAAAAAACCGGTCACCGCAGGGGTACGCATTGCGGCGGCGCACATCGACTCTCCCCGTCTGGACTTAAAGCCCAATCCCCTGTATGAGGACGAGGAAACGGCGTTTTTTAAGACCCATTACTACGGCGGCATCAAAAAATACCAGTGGACGGCCATCCCCCTGTCCCTGCACGGCGTTGTCCTGCTGCAGGACGGCAGCAGCGTGACGGTTTCCCTCGGTGAAAAAGAGGGCGAGCCGAAGTTTGTCATCACCGATCTGCTGCCCCATCTTGCCAAGGAGCAGGAACAGCGCACCCTGGCGGACGGCATCCGTGGAGAGGAGCTGAATGTGCTGGTGGGCAGCCGTCCTTTCTGCACCGACTCGGGCAGTGAACAGGTAAAACTGCATATTCTCAAGCTCCTGCACGACAAGTACGGCATGACCGAAAAGGACTTCCTTTCCGCAGAGTTAGAAGTCGTTCCCGCCATGCCGGTCTGTGATATCGGCTTTGACCGCAGCATGATCGGCGGCTATGGGCACGACGACCGTGTCTGCGCCTACCCGTCCATGGCGGCGGTATTCGATGCACAGGCGCCCGAATACACTTGCCTGACCGTCCTCACCGACAAGGAGGAGACAGGCAGTGACGGCAACACGGGACTGAACTCCGCCTATATGCAGTACTTCATTGAAGATCTTGCCCGTATGGAGGGCGCCGCCGGCTATCAGGTGCTGCGCAAGTCCAAGTGCCTGTCCGCCGACGTCAACGCCGCATTCGATCCCACGTTCCCCTCCGTGCAGGAAAAGAGAAACGCCTCTTTCATCAACCGGGGCGTGGTCATCACCAAATACACCGGCGCCCGGGGCAAGAGCGGCACCTCCGACGCCTGTGCGGAATTCATGAGCTTTGTCCGCCGCACGCTGGACGGCGCAGGCGTTGTCTGGCAGCAGGGGGAGCTGGGCGCCGTGGATGCAGGCGGCGGCGGAACCGTCGCAAAGTATATCGCCAATCTGGATGTGGACGTGGTGGACGTGGGCGTCCCCGTGCTGTCCATGCACGCCCCCTTTGAGGTCGTCTCCAAGCTGGACGTCTACATGGCGTACCGTGCGTTCAAGGCGTTCTTTGAGCAAAAATAAAACCACCCCACGGGTGTTTGTGAAAAGATTTAAGGGATGAAGGAGTATACAGGATGAGTATTGAAAAAAGTTTATTCGGCACCACCAAGGGCGGACAGGACGTGTACGCCTACACCATCCGCAACAAGAACGGCATGGGCGCCGTGGTGCTGACCTACGGCGGCGCATTGCAGGCGCTGTACGTCAAGGACAAGCACGGCAAGACCCGGGATGTGCTGGTGGGCTTTGACGATTTGCAGGGCTTCGAGGAACGCTCGGACTATCAGGGCGTTCTGGTCGGCCGCTATGCCAACCGCATCGCCGGGGGCAGATACACCGTAAACGGCGAAACGGTGCAGGTCACCAAAAATGAAAAGGACATCACCTGCCTGCACGGCGGCGGAGAGTTTTCCTCTGCGGTTTGGACGGCGAAGGTGCTGGCAGAAAATGCGGTGGAGGTGTCCTACACAAGTCCCGACGGCGCCGAAGGGTTCCCGGGGGAAATGACGGCAAGCGTCGTCTACACCCTTACCGACGACAACGCCCTGACCCTGTCCTACAAAGCGTCCTGCACCAAGGACAGCTTCATTAACCTCACCAACCACGCCTACTTCAACCTCGGCGGCTTCGACAGCGGCACGGTGCTGGGCACACAGCTTTGCATTCACGCCTCGCACTACACCCCCACCGACGCCAACAGCATCCCCACCGGGGAACTGCGGGACGTCACGGGAACGGCGTTCGATTTCCGCACCGCCAAAGCCATCGGGCAAGACATCGGCGCAAAGGATGAACAGCTGATCCTGTGCGGCGGCTATGACCACAACTTCTGTCTGGACGGCGGCAAGGATTCCCCTGCCGTGGAGGCGTTCGACCCCCATAGCGGCATTCGCATGAAGCTGTTTACGACCCTGCCGGGCGTACAGCTGTATACGGGCAACTTCCTCAATGGCACCATCGGCAAAAAGGGGCTGCCGATGTACAAGCACGCCGGCTTCTGTCTGGAGACGCAGTTCTACCCCGACACGCCCAATCGTCCGGAATTTCCCGCCTGCCTGTACAAGGCAGGCACGGTGTACACCAGCGAAACTACGATGCAGTTCGAGGCGTAAAGCGTCGAAAATTAACAGATTTGTCATATTCTCATAACAGCCGGTTTAATTGCATCTTGTATACTGATATACAGAAAAACAGAGGAGGAATGCTACCATGGCGGCTGAAAAGATTTTGATCGTGGACGATGAAAAGAATATCTGCGATCTTCTGCGGATGTATTTGGAAAAGGACGGCTTCAGAACCATCATCGCCAACAACGGACGGGCAGCGCTGCAGCTGTTCCGGGAAAGAGAGCCGGACTTGGTTCTTTTGGACATCATGCTGCCCGAGCTGGACGGCTGGCAGGTCTGCCGGGAGATCCGCAAAGTTTCGGACAAGCCCATCATTATGCTCACCGCAAAGGGCGAGACCTTCGACAAGGTTCTCGGGCTGGAGCTGGGCGCCGATGACTACGTGACCAAGCCCTTTGAGACCAAGGAGGTCGTGGCACGGGTCAAGGCCGTCCTGCGCAGAGCGGGCGGTGAAAACAAGCCGGACAAGGACATCAAAGAGGTGGAGTACGACAATCTCGTCGTCAACCTCACCAACTATGAGATGCGGGTCAAGGGTGTGCGTGTCGATACACCGCCGAAAGAGTTGGAGCTGATCTATCACCTCGCCAGCAACCCCAACCGTGTCTTTACCCGGGATCAGCTGCTGGACTCCGTTTGGGGCTTCAACTACGGCGGCGACAATTCCAGAACGGTGGACGTGCACATCAAGCGTCTGCGGGAAAAGCTGGAGGGCGCTTCGGATCAGTGGTCGCTGGAGACGATCTGGCGGATCGGCTATAAATTCCAGACGAAAGACAGCTGATCGGCATGAGCAAGAAAAAAAGACAGACCTCCGGTCTGTTTAAAGAATACTTCACCATCTTCTTTTTGGTGATCCTGGTTTCCTTTACCGTGCTGGGCGGTTCGCTGATCGTTTTCGCCCGCAATTACTTTCGGGACGAGAAAATAAAACTCCTCTCCGAAAATGCGGAGAACATTTCCCAGTCTGTGGCGCAGATGGTCGGCTCCAACTACGCCACCCAGTACCCCACCAATACGGCGCTGATGATCTGCGGCGATCTGACTACGGTATCGGGCGCCATTGACGCAGACTTCTTTATCTGCAACACCGAGGGAAAGGTTATCTACTGTCAGGAGATGCGCCGGGGGGACATGGTACTGTACACCGGCGACTGCATTATTCACAACAAAATCCGCATCCCGCAGGACATCCTCCAAACGTTGGGAAGCAAATCCTACAGCGGCACCACGACGCTCAAGGGAAGCCTTTCCTCGAAAAACTTCGTCTATGCCACCGCCGTCAAAATTGATGACGCCCCCGTGGCGTACGTGGTCGGTATGCAGCCGGTCATGGAAAGTCTGAAGCCGTATATTTTGGCGATTTTGCGAATGTTCGGTATCTCTGCACTGATTACCCTTGCCGTAGCTTTTGTGGCGGTCTACTTCATGAGCTACGAGCTGACGCGTCCTCTGCGGCAGATGTCCGAGGCAACCAAACGCTACGCCGAGGGAGACTTCAGTATGCGCATTCAGGTGGACGGACGCAACGAAATGGCCGATCTCGCCAAGGCGTTCAACTCCATGGCGAAGGATCTGGCGTCTTTGGAATCCTCCCGCCGCAGCTTTGTGGCGAACGTGTCCCACGAATTGAAAACGCCCATGACCACCATCGGCGGCTTCATCGACGGCATTCTGGACGGCACCATTGAAAAGGATCAGCAGGAGCATTATCTGCGCATCGTCTCCGACGAAGTCAAGCGCCTGCACCGTCTGGTGGTCTCCATGCTTAATCTGTCCAAGATCGAAGCGGGCGAACTGGCACTCAAGCGCCGTGACTTTGACGTTTCCGAGATGATCTTCCGCACCATCCTCGGCTTTGAACAGCTGATCGAGCAAAAAGGGTTCGAGATCACGGGACTGGAAAATATGCAAAGCGTCATCATCTCCGGCGACGAGGATCTGCTGACACAGGTCGTGTATAACCTCATCGACAATGCGGTCAAGTTTACCCCTGAGGGCGGCGAAATTCACTTCGACGTGGTGCACGATATGCAAAAGGTCTACGTCTCCATCCGCAACAGCGGCAAGGGCGTTTCCTCCGAGGAGATCGAGCGCATCTTTGAACGCTTCTACAAGGTGGACAAGTCCCGCAGCTACGACGTCAAGGGCGCCGGGCTGGGGCTGTACATCACCAAGAGCATCGTGGAGATGCATGGCGGCAGTATCAAGGCCAGCAGTTTGGAAAATCAATACACGGAATTTTCTTTCTGGCTTCCGATTCATGCGGAAAATATGTGAATTTTTTACGGCGTGTTTAAACGTTCGTAATATTTATGCGTTACAATACAGACAATGAACATCGCAGAAAGGATCGTGACAGTTTATGAGTGACGAGTATAAGAACGACAATACCGAGTTCGGCCATGTGCCACAGGAACCCGCACCCGAGCAAAGCACTTCCGCATTTCAGCAGACCGTATTCAGCTCTATGCAGGAGGAAAAGAGCGCCGAACCTGTGCAGGCAGAGCAAAATTATACTGCGTCCGATCCTGTACAGGCAGAGCAAACCTACACTGCACCCGAACCTGTACAGGCGCAGCAGAGCTACACGCCCCCCGAACCCGAACCGCAAGTCTCGCAGCAGCCGTATACCGCACCGTACTACACCCAGCAGAACATTCCGCCCTACGGACAGAATGCGAACGGTAGTGCTTACAGCCAGCAGAATCCGTACTACAGCCAGACTTCCTACGGCAGTCCCTATGCTCAGCCCGCCCAGCCTGTACAGCCGCCTAAAAAGGAACGCAAGGGGCTGAAGGTTTTCCTGATCCTTTTGGTCACCGCCGTCATCTTGGGTCTGACGATCGCCTGCATCAGCCTTGCGATCTCCAACAAAAAGAATTCGGTCGTGGACTCCGACGGCAACACCATTACTGCCGCAGCCAATGCGCCGGAACTGGAGACCAAAGCCAGCCCCTCCTCCGACAGCAGCGCCAAATCCGGTCAAGTGCTGACGCCCACGCAGATCGCAGGAAAAGTCAGAGGCTCCTCGGTGGGCATTCTGGTCTATGCCAACAACAAAACCGGTCTTGCCAGTGAAGGCAGCGGCGTCCTGTGGAAAGAGGACGACAGCCACACCTACACCTATATCATCACCTGTGCCCACGTCATCAACGGCTCCGGCTACACCTACACCGTGCAGACGGACGACGGCGAGACCTATGACGCCGAAATGGTCGGCGCAGACGCCAAAACAGATCTCGGCGTCCTGCGCATCAAGGCAACCGGTCTGCAGCTTGCCGAATTCGGCGACTCCAGCGCACTGAAGGTCGGCGATCCCGTCTATGCCATCGGCAACCCAGGCGGCACCGAGTTCTTCGGCTCCTTCACCAACGGCATTGTTTCCGCCATCGACCGCTCCGTCAAGAGCACCTACACCATGGTCTGTATCCAGCATACCGCCGCCATCAATCCCGGCAACTCCGGCGGTGCACTGGTGAACCAGTACGGTCAGGTCATCGGCATCAATTCCCAAAAGATCATCGACACCGAATATGAGGGCATGGGCTTTGCCATCCCCATCAAGTCCGCCCAGAGTATCGTCAACAGCCTTGCTTCCTATGGCTATGTGGCCAACCGTCCCCGTCTGGGCATCACCTACACGGAAGCGGTCAACTACCAGCAGTACAGCATGATCATCAAGATCAAGGGTATGCCCTCCGGCTCCCTGATCATCACGGAAATTGCCGAGGACAGCTCCCTTGCCAATACGGACGCACGTCAGTATGATATGATCATCGCCGTGGACGGTGAGGACCTGACCACGCCGAGCGTCCTTTTGGATAAAATCGAAAAAGGCAAGGTTGGCGACAAGCTCAAGCTGACCCTCTGCCGCATCGACAACAACTACCAGACGACCACCTTTGACGTGACCGTCACCCTCGTGGAAGAAAAGAAAGACTCCGCTAAGGAAACGACGACAGCGCAGTCCTATGTCAATCCCTACGACTTCTTCAACGACGATTTCTTCAACGGCTTGTTCTAACCCCCATCCTTTTCTCCTTTTCCGCGCCCACCGTCTCTCGGTGGGTGCGGTTTTTTGCACCCCTGCAAAATTGGTTCATCACGAATTTTTGTGGGATGAAAAGTTTCGCGGGAGCTTTTTAAAGGCTTGCGGATTCCAAAGGCGGCGCTTTTGGTCGCCGACCGCAGTCGGCGAAATTCTGGGCAATACCGCACAATTGCGGCACACGCCTTGCTTGAATCTTATTCCGTCAGCTTACACATAACTCCCTTGACTTGCGTTAGCAAGTCGGCGGTCTTTCTGTGTAACCTGACAAAAAATCTTACTTCGCAATCCGCACACCCCAATTGTGCGGTATTGCCCTG